>NZ_PCOW01000010.1:0-135446 GCF_002979495.1 Microbacterium sp. MYb64
AAGTCCGGCCGGCGACGGCGTGCGCCCCGGCGCCCGACCCGGGGTCCGAACCGACTCCGGATCCGACCCGGAATCCGACGGATCCCGGGGCGCACGCCGTCGCCGGCCGGACTTTGCCTGCCCTGCACCACCGGTTTTGGGGCGCATCCCACCGCTTTGGGGCGCGTCCTGCCGTCGAATCCCGGCGGGACGCGCCCCAAAACGGTCATTCCTGCCCCGAAATCGGACGCGCCCTCGAGTTCCCCGCCCCAGCGCCCGTCCCGAGCGAAGCCGGGATCCGACGGATCCCCTGCTCCCGACCCGCTCGGGTGACGGATCCGCCGCATCGGGGGCTTCCTTCCGCACGAGCGCCCCTACGATCGGCGCATGACCGCGCTCCCCCGCCGTGTCCGGGTCGGCTACGCCCTGGGCGGCATCTCATCCGGCACTTACGGCACCGTGCCAGGGCTGATCCTGATGCCGTTCCTGACCGACCTGCTCGGCGTCCAGGCGGCCCTGGCCGGCATGATCGTGTTCGCACCCAAGGCCTGGGACTTCTTCCTCAACCCGGTCGCGGGTCGGATCAGCGACCGCTCCCGGAATCCTCGGGATCGACGGAGGCCGTTCATCCTGCGCGCGGGGATCCTGCTCGCGCTCGCGTTCACCGCGATGTTCTTCGGCCCCACCGCGCCCCCGGTCGCGGCGGCGCTGTGGGTGCTCGCGGCCTTCCTCGCCTCCGCCACCGTGTACGCGTTCTTCCAGGTCCCGTATCTGGCGATGTCGGCCGAGATCACCGACGACTACGCCGAGCGCACCCGCATGATCACGTGGCGGGTGATCGTGTTCACGCTCGCGATCCTCGTCTCCGGTGCCGCGGCGCCCGCGCTCGTCGAGTCGTTCGGAGGCGTCACGGGCTACCGGATCATGGCCGTCGCGATGGGCGTGCTCATCCTCGTCGGCACCGCTGGCGTGTGGTTCGGCACGCGCTCCGTCCCGCTCACCCGCGGCGAACAGGCCGGCGGGCGCCTGTTCTCGCAGCTCGCGATCGTGCTGCGCGATGCGGACGCGCGCAGGTTGATCGTGGCCTACGTGCTGCAGGCGGTCGCGATCGGCATGGTGCTCGGCGGCGTCGTCTACGTCGCGCGGCACGTCGTGCACGACGCGTCCATCGCCACCTATGCGTTCGTGTGCTTCGTCGCCCCCGCGATCGTGCTCACGCCTGCGTGGGCGCGCCTCGGCGCCAGGGTCGGCAAGCGCCGAGGGTTCGCGGTCGCCACCATCACCATGGCGGCGGGTCTGGTCGCGCTGCTCGCAGCGCGTACGGGAGACGCAGTGCCCCTGCTCCTCGCGTCGGGCGTGGTGGGGGTCGGCTACGCGGGGGCGCAGCTCTTCCCTTTGGCGATGCTGCCCGATCTCGCCGCCGAGGACGCGCGCCGCAGCGGCACGAACCGGATCGGCATGATCTCCGGCGTGTGGTCGGGGTTCGAGCTCCTCGGCTACGCGCTCGGCCCCGCCCTGCTCGGCCTCGTGCTGACGCTCGGCGGCTACCGCGCCTCGACCGGTGACGCCGCGCCGCAGCCCGACAGCGCGCAGTGGGCCATCGTGCTCGGTGTCTCGCTCGTGCCCGCCCTGCTGTGCCTGGTCAGCCTGATCCCGCTGTCGCGCTACCGACTCGACGACCGGCTGCGCGCCTCGGCCGGAACAGCGGAAACCGGCACGACGGAAGCAGGCGCGCTGGCGAACGACTGACCCCGCCTCACCAACGGGGCGGAATGCGCGCGATCGAGCGTCCGGCCGCATCGAGCTCGTGGCCGTTGCGCTTGATCGAGCGCAGCACGGTCCAGCGGTCGACGATCTCGACGTCAGGACCCCACGCCCGCTCGATCGCGGGCAGCGCCGTGAGAGACCTGGCGCGCACGGAGACCGACAGCGGCGCCGGTCCCACCGCCACGACCGCGCGGTGCACCTCGGGCAGTCGGGCCGCGCGCGCCGCGGCGGCCTCGGGATCGGCGCCGCGGGCCCACAGCACCGCGCCGCGACGGAACCCCGCCCCGGGCATCGCCAGATCGCATCCGAACCGCAGCAGGCCCGCCGAGGTCGCCCGGTCGACGGCCCGGCGTGCGGTCGCCTCCGAGACACCGAGCCGTGCTCCGAGCGTCGCCGACGGCATGCGCGGATCCTCGTCCAGCGCCGCTGCGATCTCGGCGACCGTCTGCGGCTTGGGCAGCCGGGCGCTCTCCGCCGCCGCGGGCCGCGCGGAACGCAGCATCCGCTGCTGCACGGCCGACAGCACGCGCAGCCTCCAGGTGGAGTCCTCCGCGGCCACGCCCGCAGCCACGTCCATCCGCAGCACGGTCGCCTCGGTCTCCAGATCGCGCACCCGCTCACCGAGCTGAGGCAACCCGGCCGATGCTGCGACGAGCAGCAGCAGCCCCGCCGAGGTCTCGTCGACGCCGAGCACCCAGGGGCGGCGCACGATCGCCGTCCTCGCGGCGGCCGAGGCTCCCGCGTGCACGAGCACGAGGGCGAGGTCGGTGCTCGATGCCCAGCGCTCGGGCGTCGGCCATGCGGTGAGCCAGGCGAGCCCCTCGTCGCGCAGCGCGCCCCAGTGGCGCACGACCGTCGCCGCATCCACGCCGATCGCCGCCGAGATGCGCGTCCACGGCGCCCGCGCGTCCAGTTGCAGCGTATGGATCAGGGCGAGATCGACCTCATCCAGCACTCGGGGCTCGGTGTCTTCCATGTGACGAAGACTACGCACACGCATGTCTGGAATGGCGGTTTCAGGTCATTCACATCCGGAATCCGCGCGGAAACCTACGCTCACCTCATGAGCATGACGACGGACCGGATCCTGGCGACCATCGAGGACCTGGTCGCCCTCGCGCCGCGCGCCACCGGATCCGCGGGCGGCGCCGCCGCGGCCGCGTACATGGAGGGCCGGTTCGCGCGGGCGGGCCTGGAGACCGAGATCCTCGAGGTGCCGTCGTTCGCGTGGCGCGCGACCGAGTGCGGCGTCCGGGTCGGCGACGGCGTGGAGGTCCCGTGCTCGCCGATCCTGCACTCCGCGCTCCCCGCGCACGACTGGGCGGGCACGGTCCGCCACGTGGTCGAGGCGCCCGTCGTCGACATCGGATCCGATCGGGTGCGCCGGCACGACGTGCGCGGCGCGATCGTGCTGTTCGACCTCACCTTCGACATGACGCTCGCGCACACGCTGCCCCTCACGCTGTTCCTGCACGATCCTGGCCGACGGGTCATGCGGCGGGAGGTGCTGCGCAGCCGCAACCCCTACGTGACCTCTCTCGCACGCACGATGCGCGATGCGGCGGCCGCCGGGGCCGTCGGCGTGATCGGGGTGCTGCGGGACTACCCCGACTCGCTCGGCTACCACAACGAGTACTACCGCCGGACGCTGTTCCGCCTGCCCGGCGCCTGGGTGACCCGCGCCGGCGGCACCCAGCTGCGTGCCGAACTGCGCCGATCCCCGCGCGCGACGCTCACCCTCGGCATCGCGCGCGACGAAGTCGTCTCGCGCACGGTGATCGGGGTGCTGCCGGGGCGCGACGACCTGTCGCGACGACGCGGGTCCGGTCACTCCGCGGGACCGGCCGGGAGCGCCGGACGCCGGGGCCACGCAGGCGTCGCTCCACGTGGCGACGCCATCATGATCCAGTCGCACCACGACTCGGTCGGCGCAGGGGCGGTCGAGGACGCCTCGGGGGCCGCGGAGGTCATCGCTCTCGCCGAGCACTACGCCGCCGAGGCCGCCGACGGGCGGCGTCCCGCGAAGACGCTGCTGTTCACCACCTTTGACACGCACTTCACCGGCTATCAGGCGCACCGCGAGTTCGCGCGCCGGCATGTACTGTCCCGCGCGGCGCCGTGGCGGATCGTGCTGAACGCCACGATCGAGCACATCGGCCTGCGCGCCGTGGAGGGCCCGGGCGGCGGCTTCGCAAACACCGGCGAGACCGAGCCCCGCGGCATCTTCCTCAATGTCAACCCTGCGTTCACGGCACGGATCGCCGGCCTGATCCGGCGGCACGGGATGCACGCGACCAGCATCCTCGGTGCGGGGCTGCTCGAGTTCTTCGCCGGAGGGATCCCCACCGATGCGTCGTTCACCTTTGTCTCGGGCGTGCCGACCGTGAGCCTCATCTCCGGACCGCTCTACCTCTACGACGATGCCGACACGATCGAGCGGATCGACACCGCGCAGCTCGAGCCCGTCGCCCGCTTCTTCGTGGATGTCGTCGACGACGCCGATCGGCACCGCGGATCCCTGCTCGGCACCATGCCGTCGGCGCTGCGCCGGCTGCTGCCGCGAGGACGCTGGTGAGCGGATCCGGCTCGCGGGGCGGATCCGGCTCGACGGCCGGTCTGCGGCAAGGCCCTGGCGCCGGAATCAGGCACGGGTCGACGCGCATCGTCCACTTCGACGGCGATCACGGACCGGAGTCCGGGATCCTGCATCTGCCGCACGCGGCTCCGCGCGCCGGCAGTTACCCGGTCGTCGCCTTCGGGCACATGACGACGGGCGGATCCGCGCGCTCGGCACCGAGCCTCGGCCATCCCGGCCATCCCGAGTGGCGGCGCATGTCGCAGGGCGATGTGCTGTGCGATCTCCTGCTGCAGCGCGGGATCGCGGTGCTGCGCCCGGACTATCCCGGCATCGGCAGCGCCGGCGTGCACCCGTATCTGCTCGGCGGACCGCTCGGCGGCTCGCTGCGATCCATGGTCCGCGCGCGAGGCGCGCTCGACGACCGCCTCGGCGACGACTGGGTCGCCGCCGGACACTCCGAGGGGGCGGTCGCCGCATTGTTCGCCGGGGTCGAACCAGAGCCGGACGCCGCCAGCCGCCTGCGCGGGGTCGCGGCCATGACGCCGGTGACCCGGATGGACCTCAGCGTCCGGTGGGCGCGCGCGGTGCCGGGGGCCTTTCCGGGATCGGGCGTCGTCTCGGCTCTCATCGGGCTGATGCTGCGCGGTGCGGCGACCGCGGACGAGAGTCTGCGCGCGCTGCTCGACGGGGATGGACTCGATCCCGCCACCCGCGAGCGCTGGCGCGACCTCGACCGCCTCTGCCTGACCGAGCTCGCCGCACGCGACTCCTGGGGAGGAATCGTTCCGAGCCGCATCGGCGGCCGGAACGGATCCGCGCTCTTCGACCGTCTGTATACAACGTTCCGAGCGAACGATGTGGCGGACCTGACGGGGTTCCGCACCCCGGTGCGCATCGATGCGGCGCGGTTCGACGAGGTCGCCCCCGCGCCGCTCAGTGCCCGGATGCTGCGCCGCTACCGGCGCGCAGGCGTGGAACTGACCGCCCGCTGGTGGCCCTCGCACCACTCCGGCACGATGCGCGCCCGGCACGCCCCGCCCCACGCCGCCGCATGGATCGCGGCACGCTTCGAGGAGTGAGTCCCGGAGCTGTCGTTGCTCGGGTTTCGGGGCGCAGCCGGTCGTTTTGGGGCGCGTCTCGCCACGGATTCCCGACGTGGCGCGCCCCAAAACGACAGAGCGCGCCCCAAACCCGGGTCAGGCCCCGGACCGGCCCCGGATACAACCCCTGATCCGGCCCCGGATCCACTGCACACGGCCTCCGGCACCACTCCGATTTCGGGGCGCATCCCACCGTTTTGGGGCGCGTCCCGCCACGGAATCCCGACGTGGCACGCCCCAAAACGTCAGAGCACGCCCCAAAACCGGACAAACAACAAACAACAAACGGAGTGCCCCGAACCCCCGTCAGCCGTGGCGAGCGAGCAGACGGCGGGCGGCCTCGCTGTGGTGCGCGATGAGCTGCGGCACGTCCAGGCCGACGATCCGACCGTCCAGCACCCGCCAGGTGCCGCCGACCATGACCCGGTCCGCGCGTTCGGCGCCGCACAGCAGCAGGGCCGCGAGCGGGTCGTGACTGCCGGAGAAGCGCAGCTCGTCGAGCGTGAACATCGCGAGGTCCGCCTGCTTGCCCGGGCTCAGCACGCCGATGTCGGAACGGCCGAGTGCGCGGGCGGATCCCTGGGTCGCCCAGTCCAGCGCCCGCTCGGGGGTGACTGCCGCGGCGCCGTAGCGCAGGCGCTGCAGGTACAGGGCCTGGCGCACCTCCATCATCATGTTGGATCCGTCGTTCGACGCGGATCCGTCCACGCCCAGTCCGACCGGCACGCCCGCGGCCTCGAGCTCGACCGCGCGCGCGATCCCGCTCGCGAGGCGCATGTTCGAGGTGGCGCAGTGCGAGACCGCGGTGCCGGCGGCGCCCAGGCGGGCGATCTCGTCGTCGTCGAAGTGGATGCCGTGGGCGAGCCAGGTGCGGTCGCCGAGCCAGCCGACGCTGTCGAGGTAGTCCACCGTGCGCAGTCCGAACCGCTCCCGGCAGAAGTCCTCCTCGTCGATGGTCTCGGCGAGGTGCGTGTGCAGGCGCACGTCGAGGCGCTCGGCCAGAGTCGCCGTATCGCGCATGACCTCCGTGGTGACGGAGAACGGCGAGCACGGTGCGAGGCCGATCTGCACGAATGCGCCCTCTCCGCGCTCGTGGTAGGCGCCGACGAGGCGTTCGCTGTCGGCGAGGATCACCTCCGCGTCCTGCACCGTGCTCTGCGGCGGCAGGCCGCCGTCCTTCTCGCCGAGGGACATGGATCCGCGAGTCAGCGTCGCGCGCATGCCGAGGCGCTTCACGACGTCGACCTGCACGTCGATGCCCTCCTCCAGCCCGTTCGGGAACAGGTAGTGGTGGTCGGCGGCGGTGGTGCAGCCGCTCAGCAGCAGCTCGGCGAGCGCGGCGGTCGTGGCGAGCTCGAGATCGCGCGGAGTGAGCCCGGCCCAGACGCCGTACAGCCCCTTGAGCCACGGGAAGAGCTCGGCGCTGACCACAGGCGTCCACGCCCGGGTGAGGGTCTGATAGAAGTGGTGGTGCGTGTTGATCAGGCCGGGGATGATGACATGGCGCGAGGCGTCGTAGACCTCGTCGACCGGCGAGGACGGGGATCCTCCGACGGGCACGGCCTCGAGGATCGTGGATCCGGCGACGACCAGGCCGCCACGGGCATCGGCGCCGTCGCCGGTGTGGATCCCGAGCGGGTTCTTCAGCCAGATGGTGCGGGTGGATTCGGACATCGAGCAGACTCCCTCGTTCGACGAGCGGAGCCGGAAGGTGGCCCCGCGGGGGCCAGCTCAGTTTTGACCTGTCTGCTGATCCAGGTGCGCCTCCGATCGAGGAGGCCTTTCAGATGTACCACGGACGGTCGACGCCGGTCAACGGTCTTTTTCGGATCCTAGAATCAGGATTCCGCGATACGGACGACGCCCTTCGTCTCGCTGCGCTCGCTCAGGAACCGGTGGAGGCCGGTCCCTGAGCGAGGAGCGCACGCCCATCGTCTCGCTGCGCTCGCTCAGGAACCGATGGAGGCCGGCCCCTGAGCGAGGAGCGCACGCCCATCGTCTCGCTGCGCTCGCTCAGGAACCGATGGAGGCCGGCCCCTGAGCGAGGAGCGCACGCCCATCGTCTCGCTGCGCTCGCTCAGGAACCGATGGAGGCCGGCCCCTGAGCGAGGAGCGCACGCCCTTCGTCTCGCTGCGCTCGCTCAGGAACCGGTGGAGGCCGGTCCCTGAGCGAGGAGCGCAGCGACGAGACGAAGGGCGACGACCCCGTTCCGGATCAGTGCGCCGGGCGATCGACCATGACCTCGTTGCCGTCGCGGTCGACGATCTTGCCGTCGATGATCGAGTCGCCGTCCTCGAAGGCGTCCAGGTACGCGACCGGGATGCTGCGGGTCGGCGCCGACACGAACGCGTTCTTCCGCTTCACGCTGCCGAGGTGGTTGAAGAGCAGGTTCAGCAGGATCGCGACGACCGCGGCCGAGCTGATGCCGGAGTGGAAGATCGTCACGAACCAGGCCGGCATCTGCTCATAGATCGTCGGGACGGCGATCGGGAGCATACCCACCGCGATCGACGTGGCCACGATCACGAGGTTCATGTTGTCGCGGTACTCGACCTTGGCGAGCGTGCGGATGCCGGACGCTGCGACCGAGCCGAACAGCACGAGGCCCGCGCCACCGAGGACCGGCGTCGGGATCGCCCCGACGACGCGACCCAGGACCGGCAGCAGACCCAGGATCACCAGCACGCCACCGCCGGCGGTGACCACGAAGCGGCTCTTCACGCCCGTGATGGCGACCAGGCCGACGTTCTGCGCGAACGCCGACTGCGTGAACGTGCCAAAGATCGGCGAGACCGCGCTGGAGAGCATGTCGGCGCGGAGCCCCGCGGCGATGCGCTTGGAGTCGACCTTGGTGCCGACGATCTCGCTCACGGCGAGGATGTCGGCGGTGGTCTCGGTCAGGGTCACCAGGATCACGATCAGCATCGAGATGATGCTCGCGATCTCGAAGGTCGGCACTCCGAATTCGAAGACCTTCGGGAAGGCGAAGATGTCGCCCTCGCCGACCTTGCTGAAGTCGGCCTTGCCGAGGAAGACCGCGACGATCGTGCCGAGCACGATGGAGAGCAGGATCGCAAGGCGCGAGATCGCGCCCACCGGGATCTTGCTGAGGATCAGGACGATCACCAGGGTGATGCCGGCGAGCATCAGGTTCTCGGGGGCGCCGCCCTTCGCGCCGCCGGTGTTCTCGCCGGTGCCCATGATCCAGCCGGCCGCGACCGGGAGCAGGCTGAGACCGATCGTGGTGATCACGGTTCCCGTCACGACCGGCGGGAAGAACCGGATCACGGTCGCGAACACAGGGGCGATCAGCAGGCCTATCACCGAGGCGGCGATCACGGATCCGAACACCGCCGGGAGCCCACCGCCGCTCGTGACGATCGCGCCCATGGTTGCGACGCCCGAGAACGACACGCCCTGCACGAGGGGCAGCTGGGATCCGAAGAACGGGACGCCGACGGTCTGCAGGATCGTGGCGAGACCGCCCATGAACAGGCACGCGGCGATGAGCACGCCGATCTCGCCGGGCTTCAGCCCCGCCATCTGCCCGATGATGAGCGGCGGGGCGATGATGCCGCCGTACATCGTGAGCACGTGCTGGATGCCGTAGCCGATGGTCGCGCCGATCGGCAGGCGCTCGTCCTCGGGGCGGACGAGCTCCTTCTTCTGCTTGGTAGTCAATTCGACCTCTTCGTCGGGGGCAGAGCACCAGGTGAGCGAGGCGGCGGCCGTCCGCAACGCCATGCGATGGCGGTTCGACGGCGAGTCGCGCGTTCCGCCTCGCAAGCGGGGCGGATGTGCTGTTAGTCCTGATGCGTCTCCAGCTCTGGAGACCCCCTCAGGCTAACCAAGGCCCCATTCAGAGTCAAGAACTTTTTCCGAATCTCGGAGTGAGAATTCCATAATGCGGATAGTGAAGAAGTAGCCATCCTCGCCGTCCAGGCGCGGAAAAGGCCCCGGATCAGGGAGATCCGGGGCCCTTCCTCGACCTTCGTCGCGTCACTCGTCGAGCAGCTCGGCCTCGATCACATCATCGTCCGCGTCGGCCCGGGGAGGCGGAGGGACGGCCGGCCCCTCGCTCGTGAGCACGAGGGAGGATCCATCCGCCGCGACATCCACGCGCACGATGTCGCCGTCCTGCACCCGCCCAGACAGCAAGGCCGACGCCAGCCGGTTCTGCACCTCGTTCTGGATGAGGCGGCGCAGCGGCCTGGCGCCGAACACCGGGTCGTAGCCGCGCTCGGACAGCCAGGCGCGCGCGTCGGGCGTGACCGCGAGCGTCAGCCGGCGGTCGGCGAGACGACGCTGCAGCTGGTCGATCGTGAGCTCCACGATCTGCGCCAGGTCGTCCTCTGTGAGCGCCTGGAACATCACGATGTCGTCGAGACGGTTGATGAACTCGGGCTTGAACGCCTGTCGCACGAGGGCCATCACGGCGTCGCGCTTCTCGTCCGGCGAGAGCGTCGGGTCGATCAGGATCGGGGATCCGATGTTGCTCGTGAGGATCAGGATCACGTTCGAGAAGTCGACCGTCCGACCCTGGCCGTCGGTGAGGCGGCCGTCGTCCATGACCTGGAGCAGCACGTCGAACACCTCGGGGTGGGCCTTCTCGACCTCGTCCAGCAGGACGACGCTGTAGGGGCGCCGCCGCACGGCCTCGGTGAGCTGCCCGCCCTGCTCGTAGCCGACGTAGCCGGGAGGGGCGCCGACGAGACGCGAGACCGAGTGCTTCTCGCCGTACTCCGACATGTCGATGCGCACCATCGCGTGCTCGTCGTCGAAGAGGAACTCGGCGAGCGCCTTGGCGAGCTCGGTCTTGCCGACACCGGTGGGTCCGACGAAGAGGAAGGATCCGGTCGGCCGGCCGGGGTCGCTGATGCCCGCGCGCGAGCGCCGCACCGCGTCCGAGACGGCCGCGACCGCCTCCTTCTGCCCGATCAGGCGCCGGCCCAGCTCTCGCTCCAGATGCAGGAGCTTCTCGCTCTCGCCCTGCAGCAGCCGGCCCACGGGGATCCCGGTCCAGGCCGCGATCACCGCCGCGATGTCCTCGTCGGTGACCTGCTCGTTCACCATGCGGGGCTCGTCGCTCTGCGCGTCGGCCTGCCGCTCGGCGTCGGCGAGCTGCGCCTGCAACTGCTTGATCGTCTCGTACTCGAGCTTCGATGCCTTCACGTAGTCGGCGTCGCGCAGAGCCCTGTCGCGCTCGGTGAACGCCTCGTCGAGGCGCTTCTTGAGCTCGCCCACCCGATTCAGGCCGCCGCGCTCGCGCTCCCAGCGGGCTTCGAGGCCCTTGAGCTCGGCCTCGGCCTCGCCCATCTGGTCGCGGAGCTTCGCGAGGCGCTCCTTCGAGGCCGCGTCCTTCTCCTTCTTCAGCGCGAGCTCCTCGAGGCGCATCCGGTCGACCGACCTCTTGAGCTGGTCGATCTCGACGGGGCTCGAGTCGATCTCCATCTTGAGCCGGCTCATGGCCTCGTCGATGAGGTCGATGGCCTTGTCCGGCAGCTGACGGCTCGGCAGGTAGCGGTTCGACAGCGACGCGGCGGCGACCAGCGCGGAGTCGCTGATGGTCACGCCGTGGTGCGCCTCGTAGCGCCCCTTGAGGCCGCGCAGGATCGCGATCGTGTCCTCGACCGAGGGCTCGCCGACATAGACCTGCTGGAACCGGCGCTCCAGCGCCGCGTCCTTCTCGATGAACTCCCGGTACTCGTTGAGCGTGGTGGCGCCGATGAGCCGCAGCTCGCCGCGGGCGAGCATGGGCTTGAGCATGTTGGAGGCGGCGACGGATCCCTCTCCCCCGCCCGCACCCATCAGCACGTGCAGCTCGTCGATGAAGGTGATGACGCGGCCGTCGGACTCGGTGATCTCCTTGAGCACGCTCTTCAGCCGCTCCTCGAACTGGCCGCGGTACATCGCCCCCGCCACGAGAGCGGAGATGTCCAGCGACACGAGCTCCTTGTCCTTGAGCGACTCGGCCACGTCTCCGGCGACGATGCGCTGCGCGAGCCCCTCGACGACGGCGGTCTTGCCGACACCGGGCTCGCCGATCAGCACCGGATTGTTCTTGGTGCGCCGGGTGAGCACCTGGCTCACGCGGCGGATCTCCGCGTCGCGACCGATCACCGGATCGAGCTTGCCCTGCCGGGCGCGATCGGTGAGGTTGATGCCGAACTGCTCGAGCGCCGACTGCTGCCCGTCCTGCTGTGCCGTCTGAGGGGTGGCCATTCGTCCTCCTGGGTTCTCCTTGCGTCTGTGGCGGAAGAGCCGGATCCGGTCCGCCTCTTCAAAGTTGAGTTGATTAGACTCAAGTTTAGCGGGGTGGCACCTCAATGCACAAGGGGCCGCGAGACCCGTCAATTTTCAGTATTTGCGATACTGCGATCATTGGTCTTGCGTGCAGTACAGACATACCGCTAAGGTGAGGGAATGCTTCTCGGAGACATCTGCTCGATTCGATCCGGACTCACGTTCCGCGATCGCCTTCGAGATGTCCGCGAGGGCGGCGTTCTCGCGGTGCAACAAGGCGATCTGACCCCCGCGGGCGAGTTCAATCCCGATCGAGCGCTTCGTATCGACGCACCAACTCACTCGAGCCACCGCGTCCACTCTGATGAGCTGGTCATCCGTTCGCGCGGTCCGTTCTGGAGCGCCTGGGCTCCCGGCGACTACGGCGAACCCTTGGTGGCCGTCGCCCCACTCTTCATTCTGCATCCCACCTCCGACGTACACCCTGCCTACCTCGCCTGGTACGTCGGCCGCCCCGCCGCGCAGCGATTTCTCACCACCGAAGCCATGGGCACAGGGGTCAAGATGATCCCCCGCGCGGTACTGGAAAAGCTGCCCATCGACGTGCCCCCGCTCGCGACTCAGCGCGTCATCGCGCTGAGCTCATCGCTCGCCGCACGAGAGCGTGCACTCTCTCTTCGCCTCTCCGATCTGCGCCATGACCTCCTCTCGACACAGCTCGACCGCGCAGCCCTCTCGCCGCACCTCTCAGAATCCAGGAGCAATCGATGAACCCGACGGTCACGCAGCAACAGATCAACAATGCCGCGTGGGCTGCGTGCGACACCTTCCGGGGCGTGGTCGATGCAACGCAGTACAAGGACTACATCCTCGTGATGCTGTTCCTGAAGTACATCTCCGACATCTGGATCGAGGATCGGGAGAACCTCGGCAGGCGCTTCGCCGAGGATCCCCGAAAGGAAGAGAAGGTCAAGCGCCTCCTCGACCGTGAGCGGTTCGTCCTTCCCGAGGACAGCAGTTTCTACAACCTCTACGAACAGCGCAAGGCCGACAATATCGGCGAGCTAATCAACATCGCCCTCGCTGCGATCGAGGAGAAGAACCGGGCCAAGCTGGACGGTGTTTTCCGCAACATCGACTTCAACTCGGAGGTGAACCTCGGCGAGACGAAGGAGCGCAACCGCCGCCTCGCACATCTCCTCGAGGATTTCCACCGCCCTGCGCTGGACCTCCGCCCATCGCGCGTCGGCGACGACATCATCGGCGAGACATACATCTACCTCATCTCGCGCTTCGCGTCGGATGCGGGCAAGAAGGCGGGCGAGTTCTACACCCCCCGCTCCGTCTCGGTTCTCCTCGCGAAGCTCGCTGCGCCGAAGACCGGTGACACGATCTTCGATCCTGCCTGCGGATCCGGATCGCTTCTCATCGAGGCCGCACGCGAGGTCGGATCGAACAACTATGCGCTCTACGGGCAGGAGGTGAACGGCGCCACCTCGGCGCTCGCCCGCATGAACATGTTCATGCACGCGAACGACTCCGCGACGATCGCCTGGGGAAACACCCTCACGGGGCCCAGGCTTCTCGACGAGAATCGCCTGCGACAGTTCGACGTCGTGGTGGGGAATCCCCCGTTCTCCCTCGACAAGTGGGGTGCCGAAGACGCCGCCTCGGACGAGTACAAGCGCTTCTGGCGCGGGGTCCCGCCGAGAAGCAAGGGTGACTACGCGTTCATCACGCACATGATCGAGGTCGCGAAGCGCCACACGGGACGCGTCGCCGTGATCGTTCCGCACGGCGTGCTGTTCCGCGGCGGCGCCGAAGGGCGGATCCGCAAAGCCCTTATTGAAGAGAACCTGCTGGATGCCGTCATCGGCCTTCCCGCCAATCTCTTCACCACGACGGGGATCCCCGTGGCGATCCTCCTCTTCGACCGCTCGCGAGAGGCCGGCGGGGCGAACTCCGACCGCGACGATGTGCTCTTCATCGACGCCAGTCGGGAATTCTCCCCGGTGAAGTCTCAGAATCTGCTCGAGTCCACGCACATCGACAAGATCGTGCAGACCTACCGAGGTCGCGTCGAGATCGAGCGTTACTCGCAGCTCGCCGAGATCGGCAAGATCGCCGAGAACGACTACAACCTCAACATTCCGCGATACGTCGACACGTTCGAGCCTGAGCCTGAGGTCGACATCGCCGCCGTGCAGCGCGAGATCGAAAAGGTAGAGGCGGAGCTCGTCGAAGTGCGGGCAAAGATCGCCGGGTATCTGAAGGAGCTGGGCATCGATGGCTGAGACGGATCCGTCGGGCGAGATCGTCCTCTACACGACCGATGACGGCTTGGCGAGCGTGCAACTGCGCGCGGTGGACGGCACAGCATGGCTGTCGCAGCGCAGCATTGCAGAGCTCTTCCAGGTGACCCCTCAGGCCATAACCCAGCACATCCAGACGATCTACTCCGAGGGTGAACTGACCGAGGCGGCAACTTGTAACGACTACTTACAGGTTCGCATCGAAGGAACCCGGGAAGTCACCCGAACAGTGCGCCACTACAACCTCGACATGATCCTGGCGATCGGCTACCGGGTGCGTTCGCCGCGCGGTACGCAGTTCCGTCGCTGGGCGACGACCGTGCTCACCGAGTACCTCGTCAAGGGCTTTGCGATGGACGATGCGAAGCTCAAGGATGCGCCGCAGTGGGACTACTTCGACGAGTGGCTGGAGCGCATCCGGGACATCCGGGCATCCGAGAAGCGGTTCTATCAGAAGGTCACCGATCTCTATGCGACGGCCGTCGACTACGATTCCGCATCCGACGCGGCCAAGACGTTCTTCGCCAAGGTGCAGAACAAGATGCTGTTCGCCGTGACGGGCAAGACGGCGGCGGAGATCGTCGCGACGCGGAGCGACGCGGGCGCATCGAACATGGGGCTGACCGCCTGGAGCGGCGGGCGCGTCCGCAAGGCCGATGTGAGCGTGGGCAAGAACTATCTGGGCGAGGACGAGCTGGTTGAACTCAACCGCATCGTCACGATGTACCTCGACTTCGCCGAGGACCAGGCACGGCGGCGGCAGGTCGTCACGATGGACGAATGGGCGGAGAAGCTCGACGCCTTCCTGCAGTTCAACGGCCGCGACCTGCTCACCCACGCGGGCAATATGCAGGCAGCCGTGGCCAAGCGCCTCGCCGAAGGTCGCTATGACGAGTTCGACGCGCACCGCCGGTCTCGTGACGCTGCGGATGCGGATGCAGCTGATTTCGCGGCGATCGAGCGGCTGGGGAGGGACGCCAGATGACCCGTTCCCAACGATGGACCGAGTCTCTGCTCGACGACGTCACGATACGAGGTAGCGGTCATACACCGAGCCAGTCACGTCCCGATTTCTGGGACGGTGACATTCCATGGGTTTCGCTCGCGGATAGCGACCAGTTGGACTCCGGCTACATTCGCACAACCAGGCGAAATATCTCTGGACGTGGGCTTGCCGGATCATCCGCCGTGCTCCATCCCGCGCGGACGGTAATCCTTAGCCGCGACGCGGGCGTCGGCAAGAGTGCTGTGCTCGCGACGCCGATGGCGGTAAGCCAGCACTTCATCGCGTGGCAGTGCGACGCTCGCGGCGTGATCGATCCATGGTTCCTCTATTACGTCCTTCAAAGGCAAAAGCCGTACTTCGGGCGGATGGCTGTCGGCTCAACGATAAAGACGATTGGTCTTCCGCTCTTTCGTAAGCTTAGGATCAGCTACCCGTCGCTCTCGGAACAGCGGAAGATCGCCGAGATCCTCCGCACCTGGGACGAAGCGATCGATGCGACAAGCCGGCTCTCGGCGCTCGCTCGGTCGCGCAGAGACCGGCTTAGGCAGCATCTCTATGCGAACGTTCCCGCCGAGCGCGTCACCATCGCCAGTATCCTCACCGAGAGCCGCCTCCCTGGGAAGCCTGAAACCAGCCCTCAGAAAATCACGATACGGCTCTACGGGCGAGGTGCCGTGGCGAAGGCGATCTCGCAGACTAGTGCAGCGACGAGATACTTCGAGCGCCGTGCCGGCCAGTTGGTCTACAGCAAGCTTGATTTCTTGAACGGCGCGTTTGCAATCGTCCCCGACGAACTGAACGGCTTCGAGACGACGCTCGACCTGCCCGCCTTCGACATTGATGACCAAGTCAATCCAGCCTGGCTGATCAACTACCTCACTCGACCCAGCTACTACGAAAATCAGCTTCATCTGGCGCGCGGGCAACGCAAGGCCCGCCGAGTCAATCCGAGGGAATTCTTGGCTGAAGTGATCGCTCTGCCCTCAAGCGCCCATCAAGCCCACACGGCCGATGTGCTCGCATCTGCCGACCAGGAGATCGCCCTTCTCGATCGCAAGATCGAACTCCTCCGCGCGCAGAAGCGCGGGCTCGCGGAGAGACTGCTCAGCGGTGAGCTCCGTGTGGAAGCGGGTGAGCCCGATGACTGAGCCCACCGCCCCCACGTTCTCCGACTACATCGTGTACGTGGACGAGAGCGGTGACCACGGCCTCAACTCCATCAACCCCGACTTCCCGGTGTTCACGCTGGCGTTCTGCGTCTTCCGCAAGACGGACTACATCGACTCGATCGTTCCCACGGTAGAGCGGCTCAAGTTCGACTTCTGGGGTCACGACGCCGTCGTCCTCCACGAGGCCGACATCCGCAAGCAGACCGGTGCGTTCAGCCTGCTGCGCCGCAGTCCCGCATTGCGGGCGTCTTTCTTCGAACGGCTGAACGGCGTCATTGCAGGGGCCCCGTTCGACGTGATTGCGGCCACGATCGACAAGCACCGTCTGCTCGCCAAGTACCCGACGACGGCATACAACCCCTACGAGGTCGCGCTGCTGTTCTGCATGGAGCGTCTTCTCGAGTTCCTCGCGAATCGCTTTCAGACCGGGAGAACGGTCCAGATCATCTTCGAGAGCCGCGGCAAGAACGAGGATCGCGATCTCGAAGTCGAGTTCCGACGAATCTGCACGAACGGTGGCAGCTGGGGATACAGACGCATGGACTTCCGTCGGATGTCGTTTGAAGCGCTCATCGTGCCCAAAGCAGCAAACTCGAGCGGCCTGCAACTCGCCGACCTCGTCGCGAGGCCCATCGCGCTGCGGACGCTGCGCCCCGATCAGCCGAACCGGGCATACGAACTGATCGAGCCGAAGCTCCGCTACGAAAAGGTCTTCCCATGACAGGGCAAACGAAAAGGGTCCGAGAACCCTCAGACCCTAGTCGCCGATCAGGAAAAGCCCGATCCGCTTACAGGTTACGCCTGCCCACCGACATCGTCAAAGAAAGAGAGCGGCGCGATGACTGCTGAGCCTCTTCGCGATCCCCGCGAGCGCGCGCAATCACAGCTTCCCGCGGTACAGGTGCTCGTTGCCGCAGGATATTCGCCCTTGTCGCCGGCAGAGGCGCTGTCGATGCGCGGCGGCAAGAGGCGCAATGTGGTGCTCGACGAGGTGCTCGAAGAGCGCATTCTGGCGCTCAACAGCGTCAACCATCGGGGCCGTAGATACCCCCTCGATGCCGCCGACGCAGGCAAGGCGATCGGACACTTGCTGGATCCCGGCAACCTGTCGGACCTGAACAAGGCCAACCAGAAGGTCTACGACGACCTCGTGCGCGGCGTCGCGGTCTCCAAGACGATCGATGGGACCTCGATCAGCCCCCAGGTACGTTTCATCGATTGGATGGATCCGTCGAACAACCGCTACCACGTCACCGTGGAGTATGCCGTGGAGCGGACCGGATCGACCTCGGCGAATCGACTCGACGTCGTGGCGTTCGTCAACGGCATCCCATTCGTCACGATCGAGTGCAAAGAGCCCGGCACACCCATCGCGACGGCAGACCGCCAGCTCCTCCGATATCAGCGCCCGAACGAGATCCCACTTCTCTTCCATTACAACCAACTGCTGATCACGGGCAACGGCAGCGCGGCCCGCTACGCCGCCGTCGGCACACCATCGAAGTTCTGGGCGACGTGGCGGCATCCAGAGTCCGAACCCGATTTCCACGCTGAGCAAGCAGCACTTGCTGCCGCTGTCAGTGCCACCCTCGCCCCCGATGCCATCGCCGCGCTCTTCGGTGGGGCTCCTCCCGATGTCAACACGCTCCAGACCAGGACGCCCAGTGAACAGGACGCGACGCTCTTCGCTCTCGCCCGCCCCGAGCGGCTCCTCGAGCTCGTCCGCACCTTCACCGTTTTCGACCGCGGCACCCGCAAGGTCGCCCGCCACCAGCAGTACTTCGCCGTGAAGCACGCCCTCGACAAGGTCGTGTCGGGCGCACCCGGTGAGCGTCGACCCGGCGGGCTGATCTGGCACACGCAGGGGTCAGGAAAGTCCCTGACGATGGTGATGCTCGCGAAGGCGCTCGAGTACGAGCCCGGTATCACTAACCCGCGTGTGATCCTCGTCACCGACCGTGACGACCTCGACGTGCAGATCCGCGACACTTTTCGCTCCTGCGGGCTCGATCCGGTGCGGGCGCGCAACGGCCGCCATCTGGCCGAGCTGATCCGAGAACATGCGCCACTGATCACCACGATCGTGAACAAGTTCGAGACTGCCGCCAGGGCTCTCGAAACGGCGGATCTGGAACCCGATCCCAACGTTTTCGTCCTCGTCGACGAGGGGCATCGCAGCCACTCGGCCCGACTCGGGGACTACGGACAGTTCGCGAAGCAGATGCGCCGGGCGCTACCTCTGGCAACCGTGATCGCGTTCACGGGGACGCCGCTCATGATGAAGGAGCGGAACAGTTTCCGCACCTTCGGCGATCTCATCCATCGCTACACGATCCAAGACGCCAACGACGACCATGCCGTCGTACCGCTTCTCTATGAGGGACGCCTCGTCGAGAAGCAGATTTCGGAAAGCGGTCTCGACTCCTGGTTCGAGATGATCAGCCGTGATCTCACCCCTGAACAGCAGCGAGATCTCAAACGTCGGTTCTCCACGGAGAAGGCCGTATCGACTGCCGGTCAGGTGATCCGCGCAAAAGCGTTCGACATCTCCGAGCACTATCGTCGCCACTGGCAGGGCACGGGCCTCAAGGCACAACTGATCGCGCCCGACAAGGCCTCCGCGATCCGATTCAAGAAGATCCTGGACGAAATCGGCGACGTGAGCAGTGAAGTCATCATCTCGGCTCCCGGTGACGACACCGACCCCGTGACGGGCGACCGCGAGTCACGGGAACTCGTCGACGCGTTCTGGGACCGGATGATGGCTGAGTATGGCAACGAGCCCGCATACAATCAGCAGATCATCCAGGGCTTCCGCGAGTCCGATCGCCCCGAGATCCTGATCGTCGTCTCGAAGCTCCTCACCGGATTCGACGCTCCCCGCAACACCGTTCTGTACATCTGCCGGGCACTGCACGACCACACGCTGTTGCAGGCGATCGCCCGCGTCAATCGTCTCTACGATCCGCCGACCGCCGACGACCCGACCAAGGACTTCGGCGTGGTGATCGACTATGAGGGCCTGCTCGAAGAACTCGATACGTCGCTCGACAAATACAGCGCTCTCAACGATTTCGACAGCGCTGATGTCACCGGTGCGCTCTCGAGTGTGCGCGAAGAGATCGCGAGACTCGACGCGCGCTGGTCGTCTGTCTGGACGCTTTTCGATGGCATCGGCCGCGCGGACCGAGAGGCCCAGGAGCAGCATCTGAGCCCAGATGATCTTCGCGACGAGTTCACGGCACGTCTGTCGGCCTTCACCCGCACTCTGCACATCGCGCTGTCGAGCGAGCTGGTGGACGATGTGGTGTCTGCTGAACGTCTCGAGCGGTACAAGACGGACTGGGCCTGGTTTGTGACGCTTCGACGCGCGGCTCAGCATCGGTACAACGATCGCGTCGACCTGCGTGACTACGAACCGAAGATCCGCAAGCTGCTCGACGATCATCTGACCGCCCTCCCGGCCGTCGAGCACATCCCCCCGCTCGATCTGAGCGATCCTGCCGTGGTGAGCGCGGCAGCAACCGAATCCGGCGTTTCCCCTGCTGCCCGCGCGGACCGCATCGCCCATGCGACCCGACGACGGATCACGGATCGGATGGATGAGGATCCGGCGTTCTACGAACGCTTCTCTCGCCTACTCCAAGAAGCGATCGACGCGCACCGCGCCCACCGACTGGACGAGCTGGACTATCTTGAACAGATTCGCCAGATCGCGGAGAATGTGTCCCGGGGGCGCGAGACCGGCAAGGCTGACCTGCCGGAAGCCGTACGAAAGACGCCGCACGCGGCGTCGGTGTTCGAGGCGATTCTCGCGCGTTTCGCGCATGCCGATGGAGAGGGCCCCGCGACCGAGGACGCCGTCGCGACCGTGACCATCGGGCTGGTCGACATCGTTCGCAGCCATTTGGTCGTCGGCATCTGGGATGAGAACGCCACCGCCCGGAATGCGCTCGAGACGGCCATCGACGAGTTCCTCTGGGATGTCGTCGAGGACGAAATGGGGCTGAAGCTGACCTCGGCTGACGAGGAAGCGATCCGCAGCGACGTCCTGCGCATCGCCCGAGCGCGGCTGTCCTCATGACACCCGCCTTTGTGACCGTCGCGTACGGTACTCAGCTGGTGAGCGCCGAGGTTCGGTGGGCTGCACGCAAGACGCTCGACATCACGATCACACCGGACGGTGCAGTGGTCGTCACTGCGCCGATCGATGCAGACCTTCTGCAAATCCGAAGTCAGATTCGCGCGCGTGCCCGCTGGATCCTCGAGCAGCAACGCTACTTCGCTCAGTTCCGACCTCGAACGCCGGCGCGACGGTGGCTGCCGGACGAGACCCACCGCTACCTCGGCCGGCAGTATCGCCTGCGGATCGCCGATACGACCGCAACGGAGCCTCACGTCCGTCCGACGCGAGGCTTTCTGCTCATCGATGGGATCGATTTCGACGACTCTGCGGGGATGGAACGCGTCGTCCAGAGCTGGTACCGGGCGAGGGCCCGAGAGATCATCGATCAACGCCTGCCGGTCTGCGCCGAGCTCTTCGATCCTCCGCTGTGGCCGACAGCTGTCACTGTTCGATCGATGTCGTCGCGCTGGGCGTCAATGTCACCGAGCGGGCGCCTGACGGTTAATCCGGATCTGATTCGTGCTCCGACGGACGCGATCGACTACGTGCTCGCGCATGAACTCGCACATCTCTTGGTCCCAGATCATTCCGCGCGATTCATCGCTCTCCTGACTCGCGTCATGCCGGATCACCCACGCCGAAAGCAGCGCCTCGAACGGGCGACGGCCTGATCGATCAACGGGCCAGATCGACGCCCTCCACACAAGAAGAGCTCCTTTGGAGACTGCAGGGGCTGGTCCTGCCCCATCAAGCGGTGTCGAGGATCCGCCGACGATGAGGGACGCCGTTGTCCGCACACCGTCGACGAGCTTCAGCGCCGACCCCTCAGACTCGTCCCCGCCGACGCGCGCTCTGAGCTCCGCGGGCGGGGACGAATCGAAGGATGGGGCGTCGTCAGCCGACCTCGGCCATGCCCCGACGGAGCAGGCGGCCGCGCGGCGTCGTGAAGTCGATCTCCGTGCCATGCAGGTAGGTCTTGCGCACCCGGCCGGCGAGCGCCTTGCCGTTGTAGGGCGTGAGCGGGTTCTTGTGATGCAGCTTCGTCACGTCCACGATGTAGGCGTCATCGGCCGCGAAGATCGAGAAGTCCGCGTCGTAGCCCGGGGCGATCCGGCCCTTGCCGGTGAGACCGGCGAACTGCGCCGGCCTCTCGCTCATCCAGGACACCACGGTCTCCAGGGACAGGCCGCGCTGGCGCGCCTCGGTCCAGATCAGCGAAAGGCCGAGCTGCAGCGACGCGACGCCGCCCCACGCCACGGCGAAGTCGCCGTTCTCCAGGTCCTTGAGGTCGAGCGTCGAGGGCGAGTGGTCCGAGACGATGAAGTCGATCGTGCCGTCCTCCAGTCCCTGCCAGAGCAGCTCGCGGTTGCCGGCCTCGCGGATCGGCGGGCAGCACTTGAACGCGGTCGCGCCGAGGGGGATCTCCTCCGCCGTGAGCGTGAGGTAGTGCGGGCAGGTCTCGACCGTGAGCCGGATGCCGTCGTGCTTGGCGGAGCGCAGCATCGGCAGCGCGTCCGAGGAGGACAGATGCAGGATGTGGGCGCGGGCGCCGGTCCACCTGGCTCGTTCGATGACCTCGGCGATCGCGAGGTTCTCGGCGCCGCGGGGCCGGGAGGCGAGGAACTTGGCGTAGTCGTCGCCGTCGGGCTTGGGGGCGCGGTCGATCGCGCGGGAGTCCTCGGCGTGCACGATCATGACCGAGTCGAACGTCGCGAGCTCGCGCATGTCGGCCTCGAGCTCGTCGGGATCCAGCGGCGGGAACTCGTCGACCCCGCTGTGCAGCAGGAAGCACTTGAACCCGAAGGCGCCGGCGTCGTGCAGCCCGCGCAGCTTGTCGACGTTGCCGGGAACGGCGCCGCCCCAGAAGCCCACGTCGACGTGCACCTGGTCGCGGGCGACGTCGCGCTTGATGTCCAGGGCCTCGACGTCGATCGTCGGCGGGATGCTGTTGAGCGGCATGTCCAGGATCGTGGTCACGCCCCCGGCGGCCGCGGCCTTGGTGGCGGAGGAGAAGCCCTCCCACTCGGTGCGGCCCGGCTCGTTGACGTGCACGTGCGTGTCGACGAGCCCAGGGATCAGGGTCTCGTCGTCGGCGAGCTCGATGATCTCGTCCGCCTGGAGGCCGTTGCCGAGCGGCTCCATCGCGATGATGACGCCGTTACGCACGCCGACCTCCCGGGGGCGGATCCCCGAGCTGGTGAGGACCCGCTCGCCGCGGATCACCAGGTCGTAGTGCGAACCTGCGGGGTCGTGCTGATCCTGCGACATGTCGTGCGGATCCTTTCCTCCGGCGAGCGCCGGTCGTGCTTCGTTGGATTCATTGTGCTCCGGATCCGGAGCACGAGGGCGTTGAGTCCGGGGGCTCAGCCCTGCGGCACCAGCTCGCCCACCTCGGCGCCGATGCGGCGGCCCACCTCGGTGAGCAGGGAGACCGCTTCGGCCATGCTGCGGGCAGGGTCCGGCTCCAGCTCGCTGAGCGCGTAGACGCGGGCGAACCCTGCCGCCTGCGCCGCCTCCGGGCTCAGCGTGGAGCGTCCGCATACGGCGATGACGGGGATGCCCGCCGCGCGGGCGGCCGCCGCGACGCCGAGCGGGGTCTTGCCGCCCAGGCTCTGATCGTCGAGGCTGCCCTCGCCGGTGATGACGAGGTCGGCCTTGGCGTCGCCGGTGCCGAGGGCCTCGGCGAGCCCGGTGAGACGCTGCACGACTTCGACGCCGGGCTCCCGCCGGGCGCCGAGCGCGGCGAGCGCGGCGTAGCCCACGCCTCCGGCGCCGCCCGCTCCCGGCAGGTCCGTGGCCGCGCGGATGCCGGGCTGCTGCTCGAGCAGCGCCGCGTAGCGCGCCAGAGCCGCGTCGAGCACAGCAACATCCTCCGGGCTCGCGCCCTTCTGCGGGCCGAACACGGCGGGCGCGCCCCGCTCTCCGAGGAGCGGGTTGTCCACGTCGCTCGCGAGCACGATCTCGGTGGCCGCGAGACGCGGATCCAGCTCCGACACGTCCACCGCGGCGATGCGCCCAAGCGCCCCGCCGCCCCCCGGCAGCTCGTGCCCACCGGCGTCGCGCAGCGAGACGCCGAGCGCCTGGAGCATGCCCGCGCCGCCGTCGGTGTTGGCGCTGCCGCCGATGCCGAGCACGATGCTGGTCGCCCCCTGGTCGAGCGCCGCGGCGATGAGCTCTCCGGTCCCCCGGCTGGTGGCGCCGAGCGCGTCCTTCACTCCGCCCGGCAGCAGATCGAGCCCGCTCGCCGCAGCCATCTCGATGATGGCCTGCTCGCCGCGCACGCCGAAGCGCGCCTCGACGGGCAGGCCCGTGGGCCCCGTCACCGTCGCCGTGACCGCCTCGAACCCGGCGGCGAGCGCGGCGTCGACCGTGCCCTCCCCGCCGTCCGCGACGGGGACCGCGTCGATGACGGTCCCCGGCGCGGCCTGGAAGATCCCCTCCGCGAGAGCGGCGGCGACCGCGGGCCCCGTGGCGGAGCCCTTGAACTTGTCCGAGGCGATCAGGATGCGCATGGTGTGAATGCTACGGGCCGGAGGGACGCGACTCAGTCGAGCAGCGCGTAGATCGCCTCGGGGGCGTCGGCCGGCGACGTCGCGAGGTCCTCGAACTCGTTCATCGTGTCGAGATCCGCGCCCATCGCAATGTTGGTCACGCGCTCGAGGATGACCTCGACGACCACGGGCACCTGGAACTCGTCGCGCAGGCGCTGCGCCTCGGCGAAGCCCGCGGCCAGATCCTCCGGACGCTCGACCCGCAGCGCCTTGCAGCCCAGCCCCTCGGCGACCTTGACGTGGTCCACGCCGTAGCCCGTCGCGATGCTGGAGGAGTCCTGCGGGGTGTTCACGTTGTCGAACGCGAGCGACACCTCGTAGTCCATCTCGAATCCGCGCTGGGACTGGCGGATCAGGCCCAGGTAGCTGTTGTTGACCACCACGTGGATGTACGGCAGCTTGTGCTGCGCGCCCACGGCGAGCTCCTCGATCATGAACTGGAAGTCGTAGTCGCCCGAGAGCGCGACGACCTGCTCGCCCGGCTTGCCGCGCACGACGCCGAGGGCGGCGGGGCCGGTCCAGCCCAGGGGCCCTGCCTGGCCCGCGTTGATCCACTTGCGCGGACCGTACACGTGCAGCAACTGCGCACCGGCGATCTGCGACAGGCCGATCGTGGTGACGAACGTGGTGTCGCGGTCGAACGCGGAGAGCATCTCCTGGTAGACGCGGTGCGGCTTCATCGGCACGTCGTCGAAGTTGGTCTTTCGCTGCAGACGCGCCTTGCGGTCGCGGCACTCCTCGGCCCAGGCGTTGTAGTCGGGCAGCTCGGCGACGCGGTCGCGTGCGGCCTCGAGCAGGGCGTCGATGAACGCGCCCGCGTCCGAGACCACGCCGTAGTCGGGCGCGAACACGCGGCCGATCTGGGTGGGCTCGATGTCGACGTGCACGAAGGTACGGCCCTTGCGGTACGTGTCCAGGCCCCCGGTGTGGCGGTTGGCCCAGCGGTTGCCGATGCCCAGCACGAAGTCGCTCTCCAGGAAGCTCGCGTTGCCGTAGCGCTGCGAGGTCTGGATCCCGACCAGGCCGGCGGCCAGCGGGTGGTCGTCGGGGAGCACGCCCCAGCCCATCAGGGTCGGGAACACGGGCACGCCCAGCGTCTCGGCGAGCTCGACGAGCTTTGCGGAGGCGCCGGAGTTCACGATGCCGCCGCCGGCGATGATCGCGGGGTGCTTCGAGGCGATGAGCAGGTCGAGCACCTTCTCCGCCTGCGCGCGGGTCGCGACCGGCTTCGCCACGGGCAGCGGCTCGTAGGTGTCGATGTCGAACTCGATCTCGGTCATCTGCACGTCGAACGGCAGATCGATCAGCACCGGGCCCGGACGGCCGGAGCGCATGATCTGGAACGCCGTCTGGAAGGCGCCGGGAACCTGCGCACCCTCGAGGACGGTCTTGGTGAACTTCGTGACCGGCTTCGCGATCGACGCGATGTCGACGGCCTGGAAGTCCTCCTTGTCGAGCTTCGCGACCGGCGCCTGGCCGGTGATGCACAGCATCGGGATCGAGTCGGCGATCGCGGCGTAGAGGCCCGTGATCATGTCGGTGCCGGCAGGGCCCGAGGTGCCGAGGCACACGCCGATGCGGCCGTCGCCGGTGCGGCTGTAGCCGTCCGCCATGTGGCTCGCGCCCTCGACGTGGCGGGCGAGGGTGTGCCGGATGCCGCCGTTGGCGCGCATCGCGGAGTAGAGGGGGTTGATGGCGGCGCCGGGGAGGCCGAACGCCTCGTCCGCGCCTTCCTTGATCAGGATCTGGACGATCGCGTCGACTGCACGCATGCGGGTCATGGGAGTTTCCTTTGGCTTGATGGGGGTCGCGCCCTTCGTCTCGTCGCTCCGCTCCTCGCTCAGGGACCGGAGAAGGTCGGCTCCTGAGCGAGCTCAGGGACCGGAGAAGGTCGGTTCCTGAGCGAGCGAGACGAAGGACGCTGCGACCCCGAGAAGGGAGAGTGATCAGTCGCGGCCGGAGAGCTCGGTGGTGAGCTTGAACAGGCCCGAGTGGTCGAGGCCTCCGTCGCCGCGGGCGACGAGGGCGTTCACGAGCTGCGCGACGGCCGAACCGAGCGGGACGGTGACCCCGACGGAGCGAGCAGCCGAGGTGACGATGCCCAGATCCTTGTTGTGGAGGGCGAGGCGGAAGCCGGGCGCGAAGTCGCGGTTCAGCATCTTCTGGCCCTTCTGGTCGAGGACCTTGGATCCGGCGAGTCCTCCGCCGAGGACCTTCAGCGCCGCGTCGGTGTCGACGCCGAACGCCTCGAGGAACGTGACGGCCTCGGCGAGCGCCTGGATGTTGACCGCCACGATGAGCTGGTTGGCGGCCTTGACCGTCTGGCCGGCGCCCGCGGGGCCGACGTGCACGATGGTCTTGCCGATCGCGTTCAGCACGGGCTCCGCCGCGGCGAAGTCCTCGGCGGAGCCGCCGACCATGATCGAGAGGGCCGCGTCGATCGCGCCCTGCTCGCCGCCGGAGACCGGGGCGTCGACGACGCCGAGCCCTGCGGCGACGGCCTCCTCGGCGAGCTCCTTGGCCACGTCGGGGCGGATCGAGGAGTTGTCGATCCAGAGCGTTCCGGCCTTCGCGTTCGCGAAGACCCCGTCCGGGCCCTGCACGACGCCCGCGACGTCCGGGGAATCCGGGACCATGGAGATGACGACGTCGGCGTCCTTCACGGCGTCGGCGATGCCGGTCGCCCCGGCCCCTCCGGCGGCGACGAGCTTGTCGATCGCCTCCTGGCTGCGGTTGTAGCCGACGACGTCGTAGCCGGCCGTGACGAGGTTCTTCGCCATGGGCAGGCCCATGATGCCGAGGCCGATGAATGCGATGCGGGTCATGTCTTCGTTCCTTCGCGGAAAGTCTGGTGAGGTCAGGCCTGGGCGGCCGCGGTGGTGGTGGTCCAGGCGAAGGGATCCGCCTGGGTGGCCTTGTACTCGAGGCCGATGACGCCGGCGTATCCGCCGGCCTGCGCGTCGGAGATCCACTGGCCGAGCGGCAGCTCGCCCGTTCCGGGCTCACCGCGGCCGGGGGCGTCCGCGATCTGGATGTGGCCGAACTCGGCGGCGTGGCCCGCGATCACGGCCGGAACGTCGTCGCCGTTGACGGCGAGGTGGTAGAAGTCGGCGAGGAGCTTGACGTTATCCACGCCCTCCTCTTCCTTCACGCGTGCGATGATCGCGAGCGCGTCGGCCGCGGTCTTCAGCGGGTAGGCCGGGGTGCCGCTGACCGGCTCGAGCAGCACGACGCCGCCGAGCTCCGCGACCGCACGTCCGGCGGCGGCGAGGTTCTTCACGGCCAGGTCGTCCTGCGCCTTCTCGTCGACGCCCTCGAGGCGGTTGCCGTAGAGCGCGTTGAACGCCTTGGTGCCGAGACGGCGGCCGATCTCGACCACGACGTCGATGTTGCCCGCGAACTCTTCCTCACGGCCGACCCACGACACGAGGCCGCGGTCGCCGCCCGGCATGTCGCCGGCGAAGAAGTTCAGGCCCGTGAGCTGCACGCCCGCGTTCTGGATCGCGGCGACGAAGGCGTCGACCTCGTTCTGCGCGGGCACCGCGACGGAGAACGGCCACCAGTACTCCACGGCGTCGAAGCCGGCTGCCCTCGCGGCGGCCGGGCGCTCCAGGATCGGCAGGTCGGTCAGCAGGATCGAGGCGTTGACGGTGTAGCTCATGAGATCGTCCTTGATGTCTTAGATCGGGACTTTCCGAATTATGGAAAGAAAATCTTGATTGATGAAAGTTTAGGCCGAGAGGCGGTGGATGTCAACGGGTCGGATCCGGATCCGGATCCTGCTGCGCTGTTCCCGCCGAGCGCACCGGAACGTGCCGAGTGCACGGGATATCGGCGCGGACTTCCGGTGCGCTCGGCAGCAAGCGGTGCACCCGACGAATGCGATCGCGCCTCCCGATTCCCGAGAGGCGCGATCATTTCAGGCTCAGGAACGTCAGGTCAGCTTGATCTGGCGGTTCATGTCCTTGTAGAGCAGGTAGCGGAAGTCCTCGGGACCGCCGGCGTAGCAGGCCTGCGGGCAGAAGGCGCGCAGCAGCATGTAGTCGCCGGCCTCGCACTCCACCCAGTCGTCGTTGAGGCGGTAGACAGCCTTGCCCTGCAGCACGAACAGGCCGTGCTCCATGATGTGGGTCTCCGCGAACGGGATGGATCCGCCCGGCTTGAAGGTGACGATGTTCACCTGCATGTCGTGCGCCATGTCGCTCGCGTCCGAGAAGCGGGTGGTCGCCCACACGTCGTCGGTGTCGGGCATCGAGACCGGCTCGATGTCGTTGTCGCTCGTGACGAACGAGGCGGGTGCATCGACGCCCTCGAGGTACTCGTAGGCCTTGCGGATCCAGTGGAAGCTGGTGATCTCGGATCCCTCGTTCGAGAGCGACCACTGCGCGTTCGGCGTGATGAACGCGTAGCCGCCGGCCTCGAGCACGTGCCGCTCCCCCTCGAGCGTGAGGGTGAGCTCGCCGGCCGTGACGAACAGCACGCTCTCGACGCCCGCCTCGGCCTCGGGCCTTGCGGCACCGCCGCCCGGCGCGATCTCCACGATGAGCTGCGAGAAGGTCTGCGCCGAGCTCGGCGTCGGCCGGGCGAGGATCCACGCGCGGGAGTCCCTGAAGCCGGGGAGGCTCGAGGTGACGATGTCGCGGAGCACGCCCTTCGGGATGAACGAGTACGCGAGCTTGACGACCGCGCGGTCGGTGAGCAGGTCGGACTGCGGGGGCAGGCCGCCGGCCGGGGTGTAGTAGGTGCGGGCGCTCAAGAGACGGCCTCCTTGGTGTTGAGCTTCGGGTGGGCGAGACGGATGAGTTCCGCCGGCTCGGATCCGGTCGCCGCGCGGACCTCATCGGCCGTGAGCGCGCCGCATTCCAGACCGCGCACGACGAAGCGCGCGAGGGCCCTGGCGGTCGCCGGCTCGTCCATGATCGTGGCGTCGCTGCCGTGCAGGTAGTTGTCCAGGCGCCGGGCCGCTGCGGCGAAGCCCTCGCGGTAGAACGCGTAGGTCGCGAGGTACCGGGTGGGCAACTGCGCGGCGTGCAGGTCCCAGCCCTGGTAGTAGCCGCGCTCGAGCGAGCGCCGCACCAGGCGGGCATGCAGCGTCCACGCCTCGAGGACGTGATCCGGATCCCCGACGGGGA
This sequence comes from Microbacterium sp. MYb64, assembly GCF_002979495.1. NCBI lineage: Bacteria > Bacillati > Actinomycetota > Actinomycetes > Micrococcales > Microbacteriaceae > Microbacterium > Microbacterium sp. MYb64. Next base: position 28,965 of record NZ_PCOW01000010.1, read on the forward strand.
TCACGTTGGTGGATCCGTCCGAGATCCGCACACCGGTCTCGGCGACCGCCACCTGCATGACCTGCTTGGCGAAGTCCGCCGCGGGGTGCTCCATGGACTGGTATGCGGCCGCGATCTGCAGCGAGGCGCTGTAGTCGTAGGTGCCATAGTGCAGTGCGGACACGCGGCTGTCGGCGCGGTGCAGGAGCGTCGCGACCGGGACGGATCCGTCGGCGGCGACGATGAGCTGCGGCGTCTCCATCTGCACCTCGAAGCGCAGCCGGCCCGCGGGCAGTCCGAGACGCTCCTCGAAGAGCGCGCAGAGCGAGACCATGGCCTCGACCTGCTCGACCGTGGTGACCTTGGGCAGCGTCAGCACGAGGCCGTCCGGCAGCGGACCGTTCGCGACGAGGGTCGACAGGAACAGGTCGAGCGTGCGGATCCCGCGGCGGCGCGTGGGCGCCTCGAAGCACTTGAACCGGATCCCGATGAAGGGCGGTGCGACGCCGGCGGCGACGGCCGCGGCAACCCGCTCGGCGGCGAGGACCGCATCCGCGTCCTCCTCCTCGTCGGGCCGGGCGCCGTAGCCGTCCTCGAAGTCCAGGCGCAGGTCCTCGATGGGCTCACGCTCGAGCTTCGCGTCCACGAGGGGTGCGAGCTCTGCGGCGAGGGCGCCGAGGCCGACCGCCTGGGCGAGCGCGACGGTCCCGCCGAACTCCGCGACGGAGGCGGCGGCCGCCTGCCCCGACTGGGCAGGGAGGTCGAGCCGGAATCGGTCGGCGGGCACGTACAGGGTGTGCACGGGCTGGCGGGATCCGTCGTCGCCGGGGTACTCCGTCGACAGCAGCGTGTCGGTGCCGGCGAGGCGGGCGTCGATGTCGGCGAGGTCGGCCTCGCCCAGGGTGCTTGCGGCCATCCGGCTCACTCCTTCGAGGACTCGACGACGCGCACGATCGCCTCGGCGACGGCGCCGGCCACGAGCGGGTCGAACACGCTCGGGATGATGAAGCTCGCGTTGAGCTCGTCATCGCCGACGCGCTCCGCGATCGCCTGCGCGGCTGCGACCAGCATAGGCGGCGTGATGTCCGACACGCCCGCGTCGAGGAGGCCCCGGAAGAAGCCGGGGAACGCGAGCACGTTGTTGATCTGGTTCGGGAAGTCGCTGCGCCCTGTGGCGACGACGGCCGCGTGCCTGGCCGCGACGACCGGGTCGACCTCGGGGGTCGGGTTCGCCATCGCGAACACGATCGCGTCATCCGCCATGGCGGCGATGTCGTTCTCGTCGAGCACGTGCGGGGCGCTCACGCCGATGAACACGTCTGCGCCCACGACCGCCTCCTTGAGGGTGCCGGAGAAGTCCCGCGGATTGGTCGTGGCGGCGAGCTCCGTGCGGTGCGCGTCGGTGTACTCCTGGCCGCGATGGATCGCGCCGTTGCGGCCGCAGGCGACGATGTCGACCGCGCCCTGGGCGAGCAGCAGCTGCACGATCGCGTTGCCGGCGGCGCCGACGCCCGAGACGACGATCCGCACTTCGCCGATCGTCTTGCCGACGACTTTGAGGGCGTTGCGCAGAGCGGCGAGCGTGACGATCGCGGTGCCGTGCTGGTCGTCGTGGAAGACCGGGATGTCGAGCTCCTCGCGCAGGCGCGCCTCGATCTCGAAGCAGCGCGGGGCCGCGATGTCCTCGAGGTTCACGCCGCCGTAGACCGGGGCGATCGCCTTGACGATCTTGATGATCTCCTCGGTGTCCTTGGTATCGAGGCAGACCGGCCAGGCGTCGACGTTCGCGAACTGCTTGAACAGCGCGGCCTTGCCCTCCATGACCGGGAGCGCGGCCTCTGGGCCGATGTCGCCGAGGCCGAGCACCGCGGTGCCGTCGGTGACGACCGCGATCGTGTTGCGCTTGACGGTGAGGTTGCGGGCCTTGCTCTTGTCCTCGGCGATCGCCATGCACACGCGGGCGACACCGGGCGTGTAGGCGCGGGACAGGTCGTCGCGGTTGCGCAGCGGCACGCTGGGCACGACCTCGAGCTTTCCGCCCAGGTGCATCAGGAAGGTGCGATCGCTGACCTGGCGCACGGCCACGCCCTCGAGCGCCTCGACGCCGGCGCGGACGTCGTCGGCGTGCTCCTCGCCCGTGGTGTTGCAGGTCAGGTCGACGACGATCGTCGTCGGGTGCGACTCGACGACGTCGAGGGCGGTCACGACGGCGCCGGCGGCCGCAGCGGCCGCGGCGAGCTCGCTCGTGACGGTGAAGTTGGACGGCGCGTCGATGCGCAGCGTGATCGAATTTCCGGGACCCGGGTTCGCCATGGTTCCTCCTCATCGAGGCGTCCCGGGCGGAGGCCTCGGGCGCTGGTTGCGTGATGAACTCTTACAACTTTCGTATAGTGGACACTATTATCTCTATCGTGGAAGTTTTGCGCAAGGCGGAATCCGGATCCTCTCGGATTTCCGGCGCGGCACTCTCGCATGATGGAATTACCGCAAGGACGGGAGCTGACATGGCGGAGAATCCGAGCACGACAGGCGCGAAGGTCGCAGATCCGAAACCCGGCAGGAGTGCGGGATCCGGCGTGCAGTCGGTCGAGCGGGTGTTCGAGCTGCTCGAGCTCGTGACCGACGCCGGCGGCGACGTCACGCTCAGCGAGCTGTCCGCGTCGACCGACCTCCCGCTGCCGACGATCCACCGGCTGCTGCGCACGCTCGTCTCGCTGGGCTATGCCCGCCAGCTGCCGAACCGCCGCTATGCGCTCGGCCCGCGGCTGATCCGCATCGGCGAGGGCGCCTCCCGCCAGTTCGGGGCGCTCGCGCGCCCGCAGCTGAAGACCCTCGTGGACGCCCTCGGCGAGAGCGCCAACATGGCCGTGCTCGACGGCGACATGGTGGTCTACGTCGCCCAGGTGCCCTCGCAGCACTCCATGCGCATGTTCACCGAGGTCGGCCGCCGCGCCAACGTGCACGACACCGGCGTCGGCAAGGCGATCCTCGCCCAGCTCGACGATGACACCGTGCGCGGCATCGTCGGCCGCACCGGCATGAGCACCCCGACCTCGTTCAGCATCGGCACCGTCGACGCGCTGCTCGCGGAACTCGACGTCATCCGCGAACGCGGCTACTCGATCGACGAGCAGGAGCAGGAGATCGGCGTGCGCTGCTACGCGATGGCCGTACCGGGCGCCCCCACGCCGACCGCGGTATCGGTGTCCGGCCCGATCGCCCGCGTCACCGAGGAGTTCGGCCAGCGCGCCGTGCCGCTGCTCCGCGAGGCCGCCGGCGCGATCGCCGCCGACGTCGCGGCCTAGCCCGGGCCGGGTGCCCACAGGGCGCCCCCGCCCGCAACTTTGAAGGACGGATGCAGTTCTGCAGGATGGATCCTGGGATCCCGTCCTGCAGAACTGCATCCGTCCTTTGTTCGCACGGCCCGGTGACGGGCTTACTCCGCGTCGGTGCCGCTCGTGCCGGCGTTGACGTCGAGCAGGCGGTACTTCTCGGCGGCCTGGGCGGGGATCGCCGCGTCCAGCTCGCCGCGCGCGGCGAGCAGCTGCAGCGTGCGCACCACGACGCTCGGTCCGTCGATCTTGAAGAACCGGCGGGCCGCGGCGCGCGTGTCGGAGAAGCCGAAGCCGTCGGCGCCGAGGCTCGCCCAGTCGTTCGGGACGAACTGGCGGATCTGGTCCGGCAGATCCTTGGCGTAGTCGCTCACGGCCACGATCGGGCCATGCGCGTCGGCGAGCTGCTGCGCGAGGAACGGCGTGCGCGCGCCGCGCCCGAGGAACTCGTCCTCCTCCGCGGCGACCGCGTCGCGGCGCAGCTCGGTCCAGCTCGTCACCGACCACACGTCGGAGTCCACGCCCCAGTCGTCACGGAGGAGCTGCTGCGCCTCCTGCGCCCAGGTTACGCCGATGCCCGACGCGAGCAGGTGCGCCCGCGGAGCCTCGACCGGCGCGATCCGGTGGATCCCGCCGAGGATCCCGGCCACGTCGACGCCCTCCGGCTCGGCCGGCTGCACGATCGGCTCGTTGTAGACCATGAGGTTGTAGATGTGGTTGCGGTCGGTCGAGTCGGCGCCGTACATGCGCTCGATCCCGGCGCGCACGATGTGGCCGATCTCGTAGCCGAACGCCGGGTCGTAGGTGACCACGGCCGGGTTCGTCGCGGCGAGCAGCGGCGAGTGCCCATCGGCGTGCTGCAGCCCCTCGCCGGTCAGCGTGGTGCGGCCCGCGGTCGCCGAGATGAGGAAGCCGCGCGTCATCTGGTCGGCGGCCGCCCACAGGGAGTCGCCGGTGCGCTGGAAGCCGAACATCGAATAGAACACGTAGACCGGCACGAGCGGCACCCCGTGCGTCGCGTAGGCGGTGCCCGCGGCGGTGAACGCGGCGATGGATCCGGCCTCATTGATCCCGACGTGCAGGATCTGCCCCGCGGTGGACTCCTTGTACGAGAGCACGATGTCGCGGTCGACGGCGAGGTAGTTCTGCCCGTTCGGGTTGTAGATCTTCGCGGTCGGGAAGAACGCGTCCATACCGAAGGTGCGCGCCTCGTCGGGGATGATCGGGACGATCCGCGTGCCGAACCCGGGGTCGCGCATGAGGTCCTTGAGCACGCGCACGAACGCCATGGTGGTCGCAGCCTGCTGCTTGCCAGATCCGCGTGCGGCCACCTCGTACGCCTTCGGGTCGGGCAGAGCGATCTCCCCCGACGCGTTCGGGCGGCGCTCCGGCAGGTAGCCGCCCAGCGCCCGGCGGCGCTCCTGCAGGTACCGGATCTCCGGGGCGTCGGCACCGGGGTGGTAGTACGGCGGCTGGTACGGATCGGCCTCGAGCTGGGCATCCGTGATCGGCACCCGCAGATGGTCGCGGAAGTCCTTGAGATCCTGCAGCGTGAGCTTCTTCATCTGGTGCGTGGCGTTGCGCGCCTCGAAGCGGGGGCCGAGGCCGTAGCCCTTGACCGTCTTGACCAGGATGACCGTGGGCTTGCCGTTGCGCGAGAGCGACTGCTGGTACGCCGCGAACACCTTCTGATAGTCGTGCCCGCCGCGCTTCAGGCCCCAGATCTGCTCGTCGGTGAGGTTCTCGACGAGCGCGAGCGCACGCGGATCCTTGCCGAAGAAGTGCTCCCGGATGAACCCTCCCGACTCGGCCTTGTAGGTCTGGTAGTCGCCGTCGCGGGTCGTGTTCATGATGTCGAGCAGCGCGCCGTCGGCGTCGCGCGCGAGCAGGTCGTCCCACTCGCGGCCCCAGACGACCTTGATGACGTTCCAGCCGGCGCCGCGGAAGAAGCCCTCGAGCTCCTGGATGATCTTGCCGTTGCCGCGGACCGGCCCGTCCAGGCGCTGCAGGTTGCAGTTCACCACGAAGGTCAGGTTGTCGAGGCCGTCGTTGGCCGCGAGCTGCAGCAGTCCGCGGCTCTCCGGCTCATCCATCTCGCCGTCGCCGAGGAAGGCCCAGACGTGCTGGTCGCTCGTGTCCTTGAGCCCCCGGCCCTGCAGGTACCGGTTGGACTGCGCCTGGTAGATCGCGTTCATCGGGCCGATGCCCATCGACACGGTCGGGAACTCCCAGAACTCGGGCATGAGCCGCGGGTGCGGGTAGGAGCTCAGGGCATGGCCCTCGCGGGACTTCTCCTGACGGAAGCCGTCGAGGTCCTCCTCGCTGAGGCGCCCCTCCATGAAGGCGCGGGCGTACATCCCGGGCGACGCGTGGCCCTGGAAGTACACCTGGTCGCCACCGCCGGGGTGGTCCTTGCCGCGGAAGAAGTGGTTGAAGCCGACCTCGTACAGGGTCGCGGCGCCCGCGTACGTGGAGATGTGGCCGCCGACGCCGATGCCGGGGCGCTGCGCCCTGTGCACCAGGATCGCGGCGTTCCAGCGCATCCAGGCGCGGTAGCGGCGCTCGAGCTCCTGGTCGCCGGGGTAGGCGGGCTCGTCGGACACCGCGATCGTGTTGACGTAGTCCGTCGTCGCGGTGGGCTCCGGCGCGTAGCCGGCACGGGCGGCGAGCGAGCGCACGATGTGCTCGCCGCGCTCTGCCCCGCGCTGCGCCACGAGCGCGTCCAGCGACTCGAGCCATTCGGCGGTCTCTTCGGGGTCGTGATCCAGGGTCTCGGATCCGGGGGCGGCGGAGCTGCTCTGTTCGCGCATCTTCGGCCTTTCTGTGAGATGTATCGGGAGGCCGCCGATCGGGCGGCGGGGCTGATCTGCTACATGTAGGAGGCTGCCGATCGGGCAGCGGTTCTGAGGTTCGAGGAGTGACGATGAGCGGACGCATCGCCGTGGTGACGGGTGCAGGATCGGGGATCGGGCGCGCCGTCGCGCGCACGATGCTGGCGGCCGGCTACCGCGTGGCGCTGGCCGGGCGGCGCGAGGCCGCGCTGGCCGCGACGGCGGCAGGGGGTCCGGATGCGCCCGAGGGCGGAGCCATCCCGTCGAACGCTCTCGTGGTGCCGACCGACGTCACGGTCGAGTCCGAGGTGGACGCCCTCTTCGACCGCGTCGTGCAGGAGTGGGGCCGGGTGGACGTGCTGTTCAACAACGCGGGCGCGTTCGGCCCCGCGGTGTCGGCGGCCGACATCTCGCTCGACGACTGGGAGCGGACGCTCGCCGTCAACGTCACCGGAGCGCTGCTGTGCGCGCGCGGCGCGATGCGCGTGATGCGCGCGCAGGATCCGCAGGGCGGTCGGATCATCAACAACGGATCCATCTCCGCGCAGGCGCCCCGCCCGCTCTCGGTCGCCTACGCCGTGAGCAAGCACGCGCTCACCGGGCTCACGCGTTCGATCGACCTGGACGGCCGCCCGTTCCGCATCTCCTGCGGGCAGATCGACATCGGCAACACCCGCACCGAGATCATGGACGAGCTCGGCGTCGGCTCCGGCGCGCTGCAGGCCGACGGCAGCCGCAGGGTCGAGCCCACGTTCGACGTCGACGCGGCGGCCCGCACCGTGCTGTTCATGGCGGACCTGCCCGCCGAGGCGAACATCGGCGCGCTCACGGTGACCGCGAGCGGGATGCCCTTCGGCGGACGCGGCTGAGGCGACGGATGAGGGGATGGATCCCATCAGGCAGATCCATCCCCTCATCTCAGTGCGGAGCGTCCTTGCGGAGATCAGTGCGGCGCGCGCTCAGCAGAAGCCGGCGAAGGCGTCCCACGACCAGTGGTCGGCGTCTGCGCCCTCGCGCAGGAACGACGCCTCGATGAGGCCGTAGGGGCGGTCGGCGGCGTAGAACACCTCGTTGGGGTTCTCCAGGCCGAACGGCGACAGGTCGACGACGAAGTGGTGCTTGTTCGGGGTCGAGAAGCGGATCTCGTCGATCTCCGGGTGCTCAGCGAGGACGGCCTCGGCCATCTCCTTCAGCGTGTGCTGCAGCGCGTACGAGTAGTTGCGCGAGAAGCCGGCCAGCAGCAGACGACGCACGTCGGCGAAGGTCTCGTTGAAGTCGATGTCGGTGCGGTTGTAGCGCCAGCGAGCCGTCACTGAGGTCGCGAGGATGCGGTCCTCGGTCTCGGGCAGGGTGGTGTACTTGTCGCGCGGGTAGCCGACGAAGCCGCTCTGCGTGGACTTGAGGACCGTGAGGTCCTGCAGACCCGCGGTGACCGTGGTCTCGTCGCCGTCGATCTGCACGATCGCGGTGCGGGTCTCGGTGCCGCCGCGGACGAACGCGTGGTCGTGCTCGCCGTTATCGCCCTGGATGCGCAGCCAGGTGTACTGCTCGGCGGCCCAGCGGCCACCGGTGACCCAGTCGAACTCGCCGGTGAAGTGGCGGCCGAGGCGGAGCAGGTACTCCTCGGGGCTGCCGATGCCGTCTTTGGCGAAGGCGAAGACGGTGTTCTTCTGCGTGTCGGTCGCGACGCAGTGGGCGTTGTCGCCCTCGAAGTGCACGGCGGCGAAGTCGCCGCGCAGCTGCGAGGTGACGTTCAGGTCCTCGATCTCGTGACGGTCGGTGTCGCGCGTGATGCGGACGACGCGGTTCTCGGCCTTGCCGTACTGGTTCTTGCCCAGAATGATGTTGGTCATAGCGATCTCAGCTTCCTCGGTAGGTGGAATAGGCGAACGGACTGAGCAGGAGCGGCACGTGGTAGTGCGCCTGCTCGGCGTCGACCAGGAAGGTCAGCACCACCTCCGGGAAGAAGGTGTCCGTTTCGATGCCGGCGAAGTAGGCCGCGGTGTCGAACCGGAGGCGGTATGCACCGCTCTCCAGCCGCTCCGGACCCAGCTCTTTCACCCGCCCGTCAGCATCGGTGAAGCCCGTACCGATCCCGACCCATCCCTCGCCGTCGCGGGCTTCGAGTGCGACGGCGACGCCGGACGCTGGGCGCCCGATCGATGTGTCCAGGATGTGGGTGGTCACGTGGGAGACGCTCATGCGCTCGCTCCTTCGGTCTCGATGGCCGCCGCGAGCCGCAGCGCCGCGATCTCGCGCAGCTGCTGGTCGACGACGGCGAGCTCCTGCTCGTCGGTGTTGCCGAGCCGCTCGTGCAGCAGGGCGAGGATGTCCTCGGCGCTGCGCCCGGCGGCGCGCACGAGGAAGACGCGGTCGAACCGCTCCTCGTAGGCGCGGTTGCCTTCGGCGAGGGCGGCCGCCGTGGCGTCGTCGACGCTCGGCTGCTCGCGGCGCGAGTGCGCGGCCTCGGCGCTCGTGCCGTCGACCTTGGCGCCGATGCGCGGGTGATGCGCGAGCGCTCCGTCGAGTTCGGCCTCGGCGAGCGGCGCCGCGACCTCGAGGGCGGCGGCGGAGAGCGCGTCGACCGAGGCGTAGGGACGGCCGTCGACGATCGCTCCGATCCAGCGGGCGATGTCCAGTGCGGGCTTCACAGCGGCCGTGGCGTCGTCACGGCCTGCGGAGTTGAACTCCTCGAGCAACATCTTCGATCCTCAAGCCATGCTGGCATCCGGCGTGTAAGTCAGTACGGTCGGATCCTATCGAGAGGGTCCGTTGCTATCGCGAGGATAGTTTCCGTAGTCCGGAACTGTTATTTCAGCATGTGTAACTATTCTGCGGACCGGATCCGACTCTGTCAACCCCCATTGCGAGTCGTCCCCCTCAGCGGACGCTCTGGGCTCCGCCGAGGGGGACGACTCGGGGTGGTGGAAGGGTGCGCCGGGGTCAGACTCCGAGCTCGGCGCGCAGGCGGGCCACGTGACCCGAGGCGTCGACGCCGTACTCCGCGCGCTGCACGACGCCGTCGCCGTCCAGGACGAACGTGGAGCGGATCACGCCGTCGAACGTGCGGTCGCCCACGGTCTTCTCGCCCCACACGCCCCACGCCCGCGCCACGGCGGCGTCGGTGTCGGCGAGCAGCGGGAAGGTCAGGCCCTCCGCGTCCGAGAAGGCGCGGATGTCGGCGACCTCGTCGGGCGAGACGCCGATCACGGAGTAGCCCGCGGCCGCGAGGGACGACAGGTTGTCGCGGAAGTCGCAGGCCTCGGTGGTGCAGCCCGGGGTCGCGGCCTTGGGGTAGAAGTACACGACGACGTTCTTGCCGCGGTAGTCCTCGAGGGCGGTGCGGACGCCGTCGGCGTCGTCGAGGGCGAAGGCGGGGGCGGCGTCGCCGGGGGCGAGGCGAGTGGTCATGATGTCTCCGTTTCGGATGGGGGTCGGCGGATCCAGGGGGCCGGGCGCTGCGACGGGCTCAGCGACCGGAGGTCAGCGGGCGGCGGGCAGCACGCCGAAGGCCTCGGCGAGCTGCATGATCTTGCGGGCGCGGCCGAGGCGGGGCAGGTCGCTGCCATCGCGGACGATGCATCCGCGCGCCTCGAAGTCCTCGAGGAACTCGTAGGCCCACTCGACGTCGGTGCGGGTGGGGCTGATGACCTCGTTCACGACCGGGGCCTGGTCGGCCTGCAGGCAGAGCTTGCCGGTCATCCCCATCGACACGGTGATGGCGGACTGCTCGCGCAGGATCGGGTGGCTGGATCCGACCGTCGGGCCGTCGATCGGACCGGGCAGGCCGCCGGCGCGGCTCGAGATGACGAGGCGCGCCCGCGGGTAGGCCATCGCCTCGCGGTCGGCCGACATGCCGGTGTCGCGGCGGAAGTCTCCGCTGCCGAAGGCGAGCCGGAACACGCCCTTGGCCCGCGCGATCTCGGTCGCGTTCTCGATGCCGACAGCGGACTCGACGAGTGCGACGACGGGCACCCTGGCGCCGAGACGGTTGAACGTGTCCATCACCTGGCCGCCGAACTCGGTCTTGGCGAGCATCACGCCCTGCAGACCAGGGGCGTCACGCAGCCCGTCCAGATCCGGGGACCAGTGCTCGCTGGTCGCGTCGTTGATGCGCACCCACGCGCGGTTGGCCTTGCCGTCCGCGTCGGCGACGTGCAGCCAGCGCACGACGTCATCGCGTGCGGAGTCCTTGTGGCTCGCGTCGACCGCGTCCTCCACGTCGAGCACGACGGCGTCGGCGTGCGAGCGCGCCGCGTCGTCGAACGTCTCCGGCCTCGTCGCCGCGACCAGGAGCCACGAGCGCGCCAGCTCCGGCGCGATCTCGCGCGGGCTGGTGGTAGGCAGAGGAGCGTTCATTGCATTCCATTCTATGAAACTTGACTTTTGCGATATGAAAAGATTACTCCCGCTCGCACGCGGGCACCAGCCCTGGACAGGGCCCGGCTTCAGGCGCGGAGCGCGACCACGGCATCCCACAGCGCCGCGGCGACCGCGCGCTTCGAGCCGGACGCCGCGGCGACCACGGCCCCGTCGGGACCGATGACCTCGACGGCGTTGTCGTGCTTCTCGAACCCGTGCTCGGCGTCGGCGAGGTTCACGGCGAGCAGGTCGGCGCCCTTGCGCTCGCGCTTGCGGCGAGCGCGTTCGCGCCGGGCTTCGGGATCCGTCGCCGTCTCCGCGGCGAAGCCGAGGATGACCTGTCCCTCGGGCGCCGAGCCCTTGCGCCGGGCGGCTCCGAGCGCGGCGAGCACGTCCTCGTTCTCCACGAGCTCGATCCGCTCGAGGATCCCGTCCTCCTTGGTGAGCTTGTGCGCGGCGGCCTGGGCGGGCCGGTAGTCGGCGACGGCGGCGGCCATGACCACGACATCCGCGCGGTCCGCCGCCTCCTTCATCGCGGTCGCGAGCTCGGAGGCGGTCGCGACGGGACGGATCCTGATCCGCGGATGTCCCGCCTCGGCGAGGACCTCCCCCGCCAGGTTGGCCGCGACGAGCTCGACGTCGGCGCCGCGGGTCGCGGCCTCGACGGCGAGGGCCGCGCCCTGCCGCCCGCTGGAGCGGTTGCCGAGATAGCGCACGGTGTCGATCGGCTCGCGCGTGCCGCCCGCGGAGACCACAACCGTCAGGCCGGCGAGATCCTGCGGGGCGAGCAGGCGCAGCGCGGCCTCCGCGATCGCCTCGGGCTCGCTCATCCGGCCGGGTCCGCTGTCGCCGCCCGCGAGCTCGCCGTCGTCCGGCCCGATCAGATGCACGCCGCGCTCGACAAGCGTGCGGATGTTCGCCTGCGTCGCCGGGTGGGCCCACATCTCGGCGTGCATCGCGGGGGCGATGAGCACGGGAGCGGTCGTCGCCAGGAGCGTCGTGCCGAGGAGGTTGTCGGCGATGCCCGCGGCCATGCGCGCGATCGTGTTCGCGGTGGCAGGCGCGACCACGACGAGGTCGGCGCCTTGTCCCAGCGCCACGTGGCGTACGTTCGCCACGTCGTCGTGCACGCTCGTGGTGACCGGGTTGCGGCTGATCGCCTCCCACGTCGGTGCGCCCACGAAGCGCAGCGCATCCTCCGTGGGGACGACGGTGACCGTGTGCCCCGCCTTCACGAGGAGCCGCACAAGCTGCACCGACTTGTAGGCCGCGATGCCGCCGGAGACCCCCACCACGATGTCCATCCCTCGATTCTGCCCGACATGCCGGGAGTGCGGGCTGGGAGCGGTGCACGTGGGCGCGCGGGCGCCCGCGGACGCATGCCCGCGGGCGCATGCCTGCCCGTGTCGCGCGAGCGCTCGCGCGGCGCCGGGTCCGTGCGTACCCATCCCCGCCACGCCCCCTCCTACGATCGGCGCCCCCGCCTGTGGACGCGCACACGAGGGGGCCTCGACGCCCCGAGGGGGCGTGGCGTGCCTAGACTGAGGCGCGTGTGCACGGTCGTGATCGAGGTCGGCACCCCGGGAGGGGCCCAGGGACCGGTGGTGCGGCTGCTCGCGGTGCGGGACGAGGATCCGCTGCGCGAGTGGGACGCGCTCGGCGAGTGGTGGCCCGACCGCCCAGGGGTGATCGGGATCCGCGACCGCCGGGCGGGAGGCGCGTGGCTCGCGGTCGATCCGGCCTCGCACCGGCTGGCGGTGCTGCTGAATCGCGCCGACGTGCTCGACCTCCCCGACGATCAGGCCGTCTCGCGCGGGACGCTCGCGCCGGCGTCCGTCACCGGCACCTCGCCCACGGGCTCGGAGCGCATGCACGGCTTCAACCTGCTCGAGGTCTCTCCCACCGGCGCGCGCGTGCTGTCCTGGGACGGCACCGAGCTCCGCGAGACCCCGGTGCCCCCTGGCGTGCACATGATCGCGCACTCCGATCTCGACGACCCGGAGACCGCCCGCATCGCGCGCTGGCTGCCGGAGTTCCGCGCGCATCCGACCCGCGACGAGGAGTGGCCGGAGTCCTGGATCCGGCTGCTCGCGACGACCGCGGAGCTGGATCCCGCCGACGACCGCGCGATCATCCGAGACAACCGCCCGCACGGCTACCCGACGCAGTCCCTCCTGTACTGCACCGCGTCGGTCGGCCCCGACGGCGTGGAGGTGCGCGACCACGCGCTGCCCGCGCCGGCGCACTGGGGCTGAACCGGCCTTCCCGCCGGACCTCGCGCATGGGCATCGCTGCCCATTCCAGGATCCCGGCCGCCCGGGTAGCGTCGGGAGCATGACGGATCCGCAGCAGCACGCCCCCGCCCCGCAGCCCCCTGCCGCGCCTCCGTACGGCGGCGGCCAGGGCTACCCCGCACCGGGATATCCAGCACCGGGCTACGGCTCCCCCGCAGCACCCGGCTATGGCGCACCGTTCGCCGCGGCCGCGCGCCCGAACGGCGGCCGCGGCGCCGCCGTGCTCGCCCTGGTGTTCGCCGGAATCGCGGTGCTCTCCGGCTGGATGAACACGCTCGGCAGTTTCATGGCCTACCGATTTCACACACCAGCATGGGTCTTCCCGGTGCTGGGCGGCCTGGTGATCGTGGTCTTCGACGTGCTGGCGCTCGTGTTCGGGATCATCGCGGCGCGCCGCGGCAGCGGGGTCAAGGGCGGCATCGCGATCGGCGTCGCCGCCGTGGGTCTGCTCGGAGTGCTCTTCAGCATGATGATCCCTGCGCTGTACTCCACGCTCATGCGGGTCTGAGCCCCGGCGCGCTACCGCGGACTCGGACCGACGCGCACTCAGCCCGCGATCGCCCGCCCATACACCTCGAGCATCGCGGCCGTGCGCGACGACTGCCGGAAGTCCGCGGCAACCTGCGGATCCGGCTCCGGCGCACGCCCGGCGGCGATGTCCGCAGCGGCGAGGCGGAGCGTCTCGGCGAGCGCCGCCACCCGGTGCGGCTCGTCGTCGGCCGACGGCACCGCCCACAGCCCTCCCCGCAGCTCACCCGCGATGTCGGGATCGCTCACGACCGTCGGGGTGCCGAGGGTCGCGGCCTCGAACGGCGTCATCCCCTGGGTCTCGAAGCCGATCGAGGTCTGCACCACGGCGTCGGCCGCGGCGATCCGGACGAGCACGTCGGCGTAGCCGATCCGTCCCGCGAAGCGGATCCCCGGACGCCCCGCGCGCGCGGCGATGCGCTCGGCCGCGCGCCGCTCTCCCCCGCCGCCGACGATCTCGATGTCCGCGTCCACGTCGCTCGCGACGACCGCCTCCAGGAACGGCAGCAGCCGCTTCTCCGGGCTCATCCGGCCGAGCCAGATGAACCGCGGCCGACCGGGGACGCGCTCCGCCGGCGCCTCCGCGAGCACCTGCTCGCGCACCTCGTCGTCGATGCCGTTCCAGATCACGTCCACGGATCCGAAGACCCCGTGCTGCTCGAGTCGTCGGGCGAAGTGCCCCGAGGGCGCGGTCACGGCCCGCGACTCCGCGGCGATCCCGGCGAGGTACGCCCAGCCGTCCGCAGCGTGCGGCTGCACGCCGATCCCGCGCAGCGCCATGCGCCGCCACAGGTTCAGCGCGCCCAGCACAGGCCGGTGCAGCGGGGTCACCGCGGCAATGCCCACGTCCACGCGGTTGTGCATCGTGTGCACGGCGGGGATGCCGTGCCGGTGCGCGAAGCGGTGCCCAATGTACGCACCCCAGAAGTCGGCCTGCACGTGCACGAGATCGACCGGCGGCCGGCGCGTGAGCGCCTGGTCGAGGAAGCGGTCGGTGCGCCGCCCCGGCCAGGTCAGCGAGTACTCGCGGTCGGCCGTGATCGGGATCGACGGGAGGTCGACGTAACCAGGATCCCCCGCCGCCCCGGCGCCGCGCGCCGAGTGCATCCGCGGCGCGACGATCGTGACCGTGTGCCCTGCGCGCTCGAGGTACTTCCGCTGCAGCCGCATCGAGACCTGCGCCCCGCCCAGCGACTCGGCGTGCTGGTCGCCGAAAAAGACGATGTGCATCCGGGCTACTCCGGCAGCGGCTCGTCGCGGTACAGCGCCTCGAAGGTGTCCAGCGTGCGGTTGATGTCGTGCACGGCCACACCATCGAGCGAGGCATGCTGCATGCGCTCGTACTCGGCCGGATCCGCCGTGAGCACGTCGGTCAGCCGTGCGGCCAGCTCGTTCACGTTGCCGGGCTCGAAGAGGTAGCCGTTCTCGCCGTCGTGCACGAGGTGCGGCAGCGCGACCGCGTCCGCTGCGACGATCGGCAGCGCCGAAGCCATCGCCTCCATGGTCGCGATCGACTGCAGCTCGGCGATCGAGGCGATCACGAACAGCGAGGCGCGGCTGAGGACTGCCCGCAGCTCGGCATCGGTCGTGCGGCCGTGGAAGGTCACGCGATCCTGCAGGCCCAGCTGCTGGGTGAGCGACTCGAGCTGCTTGCGCTGGTCTCCGCCGCCGACGATGTCGAACGTCACGTCGAGAGCGGGATCCAGCTTGGTCATCGCCTTGAGGATGACCTCGACCTGCTTCTCGGCGGTCAGGCGGCCGACGAACACGATGCGGTTCTTCTCCCGCGGACCGATGACGGGCGTGTACTGCGTGCGGTCGATCCCGCAGCTGATCGGGATCACGCCCTCGACGTCGATCGTGCGCTCGAGGAAGTCCGCCGCGCGGCGGGTCGGCGTCGTGACGGCGCGGGTGAGCGCGAACGTGCGACCGGCGTCGGCCCAGGCGAGGCGCAGCACGATGTCGTCGACGAACTTGGGCATCGTGGTGTGGTCGAGGATGTTCTCGGCCATGACGTGGTTCGTGGCGATCACCGGGATGCCGCGCTGGTGCGCGATCCGTGACAGGCCGCGTCCGATCACGATGTGCGACTGGATGTGCACCACGTCGGGCTGCACCTCGTCGAGCACCTTCCTGGCGTAGTGCTTCGAGCGCCACGGCCACACGAAGCGCAGCCAGTCGTGCGGCGCCCAGCGCACCGACGGCAGCCGGTGCAGGGTCATCGCCTCGCCCTCGATCACCTCGATGTGAGGCTTCGCGGTGCGGTACGCCTGGTTGGGGGCGACGACGTGCACGTCGTGGCCGCGCTGCACGAGGCCGGCGGCGAGGCGCTCCGTGAACCGGGCGGCGCCGTTCACGTCGGGAGCGAAGGTGTCGGCACCGATGAGGATCCGCAGCGGGCGCGGCGCCGCGGCGGGCTCGGCTGCGGCGGACGCGGCGGTGTCGGAGGTGGCCTGCGGGCGATGGTCGCCGGGGGAAGTCACGTGATTGCTGCCTTTTGCTGGGCCGCGGTGCCGGCGAGCACCTCATCGGCCGCTCGAACCCCGCGGAGATGGCCTGGATCGGGCGCTGGCCACTCTACCGGAGGGGCCTGGGGATCCGAGGGAGGCGGATCCGGCATGGCCGCACCGCACGGCGGAGGGCCGGCCCGCAGAGCGCAGGCCGACCCTCCGCGCCGCTCAGGCGCCGAGCACGATCCTCTTGGCGTGGCCATGCCCGTCGAGGTCGAACTCGAGCGTGAGCGGCGACGTTCCGACGACTCGCACTCCGTCGTCGCCCTCGACCATGGTCGACTCCGTGACGCCGGCGAGCACGACCCGCGCCGTCGTCTGGGTGCGGCTCGGATCCGACAGCGCGACCGTGGTGCGTCCCGAATCGGTGCGCACGGCGACGGAGCACGGTCCCCCGACCGTCATGCCGTATGCGGGCGTCGTGCCCGACGGCGTCGCCTGGAAGAAGTTCGCGAGGACGAGACCCTGCCCCGCCACGCGGATCGCCTGCGCCTGCGCGTTGTTCGCGAGGACCTCGACGGTCGGCGACCCCGACTCCGCGAACGTCACCGAGTGCGCCACGTTCGGCAGCACCATGTAGGCATAGCCGCCGCCGGACGGGTTCGTGCCGTGGTGGTGCGTCACCGTGACGTAGTCGCGGTTCTTCACGTCGGTCGTGCCGCCTGTGTCGGATCCGGAGTTGATCGTCTGCCAGTCGCCGGAGCGCGGCACGACCTGCACATCGATCGCACCGGAGACGTTCTCGCCCTTGAGGAAGACGTATCCGCCGTGGCCCATGATGTGCACGTTGCGCTTGACCGTGATCGCCCCGTCGGCCGCGGTGAGGACGCGGTTGCGGTTGTCGGTGCGCACGTTCGGCACGGTTCCCTGCGCGAACGAGCGGTTGTCGATCGTGGTGAACACGTCGAACCCGGACGCCGACGCGATCGCGGATCCCAGGCACACGACCTTGTCGTCGAGGAAGAACCACGACTTGCGCGCACTGAGCGACTTGTCGAAGTTCAGGTGGTCCATGCCCTGCACACCCCAGCGCTCGTCGAGCGCGAGGCCGCCGCCGAACGCCTGGAACGCGCGCGGGATGCCCGTGCCATCCGTCGCGCCGTTCGCCCGCGGCGCCGCGGTGACGGTCGTGCCCGGCAGCCGGTACGGGTCGATCGTGGGCCAGAAGTCGGCGCTGTACTGGGCCGGATCCGCGGCGCTGTAGAAGAAGGTGAGCCCGTCACCCTGGTACCAGCCGAGGTTGTTCTCCCTGTTGCCCCATTCGTAGCGGC
The DNA here is from genome assembly GCF_002979495.1 of Microbacterium sp. MYb64. NCBI lineage: Bacteria > Bacillati > Actinomycetota > Actinomycetes > Micrococcales > Microbacteriaceae > Microbacterium > Microbacterium sp. MYb64. Next base: position 46,072 of record NZ_PCOW01000010.1, read on the forward strand.
CGATCCGCTTCGAGGAGAGGTTGACGACGGCGCTGAAGCCGGGGCGGTGGTGCACGAGACGATCCTGGTCGCCGAACGCCTTCGTGTAGACGGGGGCGTCGGCCGGCGCTACCGAGCTGTCGCCGAGGATCGAGGTGACGAGCAGCGACTTCGCGACGGTCTGCGTGGGCAGCCCGTAGAGCTTCTCGTCGGTGCAGCGCTGCAGCCAGCCCTTCACGAGCGAGAGGTAGCGGGCGCGGTACGGCTCTCCCGCGCCCTGGGCGAGCAGCAGGATCGCGGTGATCGCCGCGGCGCCGTCGACGTAGTCGGGCTCCGCCTGACGCGACACCGCCCGGCCGCGGACGGCCTCCATCATGCGGCCGTTCCAGACGAACGGGGCGTAGGAGGCTTCGACCGCGTCCAGGACCACCGACTTCTTCGGATCCGTCACGTCCCAGTCGCTCCCGCCGAGGAGCCCCAGGATCTCGGCGATGCCGCCCAGCGTGACCACGCCGTAGGTGCCGACATAGGGCAGGTAGGTGTGCTGCACGAAGGATCCGTCGACGTAGAAGCCGTCGCCGCTCGTGACGTAGCCGAACACGCTGTTCTTCCCGGCGCGGACCGTGTCGCTGAGGGCGTCGCGTGCGAGTGCGATCTCGTCGGCGCGCCCGTCGAGGATCCCGCGCAGGGCGCAGGACAGCGCCTTGTCCGTGCGGTTGGCGCCCGTCTCGGCGAGGCTCGTGCCGCGACCGCGCCAGTTCGGGTCGGGCGTGAAGTAACGCGCGGCGGCCAGGAGCGACGTGCGCACATCGGCCGGGACGACGTCGTGCAGCAGGATGCAGATGTCGGCCGCCTTGCGGGGCACGCCGATCTCCCAGAACCACCAGTTGCCGACCGGGGATTTGCCCGCCTTGTAGACGTTCGCGCTGAGCCAGGTCAGGGCATCCACGAGATCGGCAGCGAGTGCGGCATCGCCGTGCTGGGCGCACCCCGCGGTGGCGTACGCGAGGGCGAGGTCGAAGATCCGGTTGAAGGTGACGCCCATGTTCCCGGACAGCACGGTGCCGCTCACGCCGGAGAGCGGCAGGTCGCTCCAGATCCCGGGGGACGCCGCGGGGCGCACCATCGCGTTCCAGGACGCGGCCGCCGCGTCGCTCATGCCGCTCAGCACACCGGCGAGCTCGGGGACGGATGCCGCGCTGCCGTCGCCGGCGAGCATGATCGCGCGGCGCTGGACGAGCACCGCGAGCGGATCTTCGGCGGCGGCCCTGACGCCGGGCAGCGTGCGGGCACTCGCGGATTCGCCGGCGACGGCGACGAGAGCGCCGGCTCCGAGCAGTCCGAGCAGGGCGCGGCGGTTCATTTCGAGGGGGGACATCATCGGCCTCCGGGTGGTTCGGGGAAGGATTCGCGCACCATGGTATGCGCTTTCCCAACCGAATAGTAGAGGCGGTGTACATATTTCGTCGCGGGGCGGACGCACGGCTGACCCCCACTTTCGCCCCCTACGCTCTGAGCATGCGCCTGCTCGCCGACGCCGACCCCGCACGCTGGATCCCCGTGACCGGATCCCTGGGCCTGCACGGCCGCCGTCACCGCAAGGCGGCGATCCGGATGCTGCTCGGTCAGGCCGGCGCGGCTGTCGGCGCCGAGTCCCGCCCTTCGACAGGCTCAGGGACCGGCGGACGATGGCATTTCGGCGCCTGGGCACTCAGCCAGGCGGCGCCCTTCCTCATGCGCAAGGCCGACGGGCGCGTACTGGTGTGGACCTGGAAGGCGGAGCCCGAGCTCATCGTGGCCATGGCGAGCGCGCAGGAGCTCACCCCGCAGGTGCGCACCGCCCGCGCGATGATGCCCATGGAGTACGACGACACCGAGGAGTTCCGCAACCCCTACCTCGGCGCGGGCGAGAAACTCGTGGTGCCGCTCCCGCAGCCCGGCCCCTCCGGGCAGACGGCCCCGCCGTTCGCGACCTACACCTGGGACACCGGCACGCACCTCATCACGCTGCAGGCCGTGTGCGGCGATCGGGAGCGGTTCGGCACGGTGATCTCCGCCGTGGACGAGATCGCCCGCACGCTGCGCACCGCCGACGACCTCGCGGTCGGCGAGGCGGGTCCGGTGCTGCGGCTGCCGCCGGCCTGACCCGGTCGGCTGAACGCGCCCGCGGCGAGAAACCAGATCCGGCCCGAGACACCAGCGCTGCCGTGGTGTCTCGTGCAGGAAGTGGTTTCTCGCGGGAGCCGCGCGCCCACAGGGCCGTCAGCGGCCGGCGTGGAGAGCCGCGGCGAGGCCGTTCAGGCGGAGGGCCGTGGCGCCGCGCAGGTGCGGGAAGTCGTCACCTCCGTCGCCCGTGCGGGTCAGGAACGCGACCTGCTCGGTCCAGGTCAGGACGCAGCCGGCGCCGTCGGCGGCGAACAGGACAGTCGCCAGCGACGCCCACCGCGGCAGGTCGTCCACCGTCGAGGTGTAGGAGAACACGATCCTGCGATCGGGGACGATGTCGAGGTAGTCGGAGTGGTAGGCGAGGCATTCCGGTGCGATGCCGGGGAGCACGAACGTGCTGGTGGCGTCCGCGCCTCCGCCGACGCGGAACTCGTGACGATCGGCCTCCCGCGCGCCGGGCAGGCGGAACCAGCGTCGACGGGTCGTGTCGTCGGCGAATGCGGCGAACACCGCCTCGGGCGCCGCGTCGATGTGGCGCTCGATGGTGAAGGAGTCGTGACGCACATCGAGGGCGCTGGTCGTCGACCGCGTCACGGCATCGCCGCGGGTCTGGGCTGGGCTGGCATGTCGTCTCCATCGATCGGGGCGTCGAGCAGTTGCTCTCCGAAGGAAACACACGAACGCGGCGATGATTCCGCGCACCACCCGCGAGAAACCAGATCCAGCCCGAGACACCAGCGCTGCCGTGGCGTCTCGTGCAGGAAGTGGTTTCTCGCGGATCGGGCGCAACTCGGGGCGCGCTCTCAGGCGAGCCCGCGTTCGTCGAGCCAGGCCCGCGCGACGGCCTTCGGGGCGCGCAGCAGCCACGTGTCGGCGAGGAGCTCGCCGAGGTGGTCGGGGGCGATCGCGTCGAGCTGCAGCAGTACGGCCGGGTAGCCCGCGAAGTGCGGGATCGTGAAGAAGACCCCCGGATCCGCGGCCACGAGCTCTCCGGCGAGGGCGACCGTCTCGGTGCGCACCGCGAGCACCGCTCCGTCGGGCCAGGACCGGCCGAGCTCGGCGAGCTGGCGCCGATCCGTCTGCGACGGTCCGCGCATCCACGCGATCTGGCCGCCGTTGCAGCGCCAGGCGGCTTCGCCGGTGTGCCCGCCGACCTTCTCCTCGACGCCGGGCAGCGCGAGGGCCAGAGCACGGACGTCGTCGATCGTCGCCATGGATCCGATCCTCCCCCGCCCGCGCTCCGCCCTCAAGGGCTGTGACGGATGCACGGACCGGCGACGGATGCAGGATCCCTGCGCCGGATCCGTCGTGCATCCGTCGCGGGGCCCTGCATCCGTCGCCCGCATTCAGGCGCCGCGACGGTACTCCAGCAGCGTCACGCCCGAGTCGAACGCCGTGGCGGCGGTGCGGGTGAACGCCGCAGGGGCGTAGCCGCTCCGCCCGAACAGCGGGATCCCGTCACCGAACAGCACGGGGTTGACCTTCAGCACCAGGCGGTCGATCTCGCCGCCGAGCGATGCGGCGAGCGCGCCGCCGCCGCACAGCCAGATGCCGTCGCCGTCCTCGGCCTTGAGGTCGCGCACCACGTCGATCGGGTCGCGGTCCGTGAAATCGAGGCCGTCGACCGGATCCGGATCCCGTCGGGTGAAGACCACTTGACGCAGGTGACCGTACGGGCTGGGCATCGCGGGCAGGCCGACCGCGTAGGTGTTCCAGCCCATCAGGACCGTGTCGAACGTCGAGCGATCCTGCACGATGCCCAGCGCCTCCGCGAACGAGGTGGGGATCGCATCGGCGAAGCGGGTGTTGATCGCCGTCATGTGGTCGCCTTCGAAGACGAACGCGTCGAACTGGCCCTCGGGCCCCGCGATGAAGCCGTCCAGGCTGACGGCGACGTAATAAGTGAGCTCGCGCATAGATCCTCCGCTCTTCGGGCACCATCCACAACAGGTGCAGTGATTGGAGACTACAACAGATGTTGTGGTTGCGCTATTCTGAGGGCATGGCCAAGAACGAAGCACGCCGGAGCGCCCTGGCCGATGCCGGCATCGCGGTGCTGGCGCGGGAAGGGTCACGCGGACTCACCCATCGCGCGGTCGACGACGAGGCCGGCGTGCCGACCGGCACGGCGTCGAACTACTTCCGCAGCAGGGAGGCGCTGATCGCCGGTTTGTTCCAGCGCATCGGGGAGCGCCTCGCCCCCACGCCGGACGACCTCGCGCGGCGCGCGGTGCAGACGCCGAGTCCCGCGCTGTTCGCCGACTACCTGCGCGACATCGTGCGCCGCCTGCTCGGCGAGCGCGAGGTCACCCTCGCCCTGTTCGAGCTGCGGCTCGAGGCGGCACGGCGACCAGAGCTCGCCGCGGCGCTCGAGGAGTGGCAGCACGCGGGCTTCGAGGGCGACGTCGCCTTCAACTCGGCGGCGGGACTCCCGGGCGGCCGCGCGGAGATCGCGCTGTTCCACTACGCGATCGAAGGTCTCGTCTTCGACCGGCTCACATCGTCGATCGACCCCGGGACGCCGACCGACGACGTGGTCGACGCCCTGGTCGCGGGGCTGCTGCCACGAGCCTGACCCGTCGTCGCGGTTCACCTGCAGGATCCGGGCACGGATGCACGACCGGATCGCCGGATCCGTCGTGCATCCGTATCGGGATCGTGCATCCGTCCCGCCATGGGCCAGCATCCGCCCGGGCGGCGCCGGCGCGGGTCACACGTTCACGTCCCCCACGAGGTTGACCCTGATGCCCATGCCGTCGAGCATCGCGGCCTTGGCGACGAGCGCCTTGTCCGCGGTCTCGGCGTCGGGGGCGTAGACGAGCTGGGCGTGGTTGGCCTTGTGCCGGGCCATGAACTGGTCGCGGCTCTGCCCGTGCAGCACGACGTGCGCGATCGGCCACTCCGGGTTCGTGGCGTCCTTGCGGCGCTGCGTCTCCTCGGCGGGGAGCTCCACGACCGTGCCGCGGAACACGTCCGCCTGCAGCACCCCCTCGGCGATGAAGATGCGCGAGAGCACGACCTCGCCGGGCTTCGAGACCCCGTTGATCGTGGCGCCGCCGGCGGGGAAGAACACGTGCCCCTGACGCCAGCCCTCCGCCCTGTCCCAGCCGCCGAGGTGCGAGGCGGGGACGGATCCGGAGATCTCGTAGACCCACACGAACTCGCCGTCGTAGTCCTCGCCCCAGCGCACGTCGTGAAGTGTGTTGTCCGGCACGAGCCCCATGGCCCGCCACACCCGGTCGGTCACCAGCGCGTCGACCGCGACGCCCTCGTCGGCCTCGTTGAAGTGCGGGAACGCGCGCCCCTCGTGCAGGATCCGGGATCCGTCGCGCGAGGTCACCGGCGGACGCTCGGTGGAGTTCAGGATCCCTTCCGCGAGATCCGACGCGGGGACCAGATCCTTGAGGCCCTGCTGGTACTGGATCCCAACAGCGTCCAGGCCGAAGTCGTCGGCGATGCGGAGGGCGGCGATGTACATCTTCAACTGCCACTGCACCTGGTCGCGGGTGAGCTCGGTCGCGGCATCCTCGCCGTACACGAACGTCATGCCGTGCGCGATGAGCCAGTCGTAGGCGGCGTCGGCCTCGGCATCGGCGACCTCGAGCATCTCCGCGTACAGCGCCGACTGCGACAGGCGCTCCTTGTAGATGCCAGTGGCGTTCAGCAGCTCGTCGTCGAAGATCGCGTTGTACATGCCCATGCAGCCCTCGTCGAAGACGCCGATGATGGCCTTGTCCGCGCGCAGCTGGGCGGCGAGCGCCTCGCCGAGCTGCCGCTCCGGGCCCTCGGGCAGCGCCGGCAGCGCCCGCACGTGCGAGGCGTCGTGCGTGATGCCGCCGGTCTCGGTCCACTCCTTGAGGCCCTGCCGGAACCAGTCGTCGGAGAAGTCGACCGACCAGATCGTCGAATAGGGCTTCCCCATCTTCGTGAGCCCGGCGTTCAGACCGAGGAGGCCCACGAGGCCGGGCCAGTCGGGCGCGAAGTTGGCCGTGGTGAGGATCGGACCGCGGTGCGTGCGCAGACCCGCGAGCACATGGTGCGAGTACTGCCAATTCGCGGTCGCGACGATGAGCGGCGCGTCCTCGGGGATCGCCGTGAACACCTCCATGCCCATGCGCTGGCTCGAGATGTAGCCGTGGCCCGTCTTCGGATCCACGCCGAAGGGCCGGATGACCGTCCAGCCGAGGTCCTCGAAGGCCGCGGTGACGGCCGTCTCTGTCGCCTCCTGCACCGGCCATCCCGCGACGTTCGCCGACTCGCGGAGGTCGCCGGAGGTGATCAGATAGGCGGTCTTCGGCGCAGAGGCGGGGCGCTCGGTCGGCGCGGGGATGGCGTAGGTCATGAGTTACTCCGGTTGCGGGTGGATGGCCCTTCGACGAGCTCAGGGACCGGGATGGGGACGGAAGTGTCAGGGACCGGGATGGGGAACGAACGGATCTCGCCGCCGTCGAGGCGCAGGTCGCGCGCGAGGACCGTGCCGTGCAGGCGCAGTTCGGCGAGGTCGAGCCGGCCGCCGTCGAGATGGAGCAGGAGACGGTCGGCATCGATCTCGACGCGCCCCCAGCCGGTGCCGGTGGTGAACAGGAAGCGCTGCACCTCGTCGTCAGCGAACGCTCCCGCGACCGGTGCGACGGACAGCGCGCGGGCGGGGGCGTCCCACTGCGCGCCGCTCGCCGCGAGCAGCAGCGCCCAGGACGCGAGCGAGCGCGCATAGTGGTTGCCGCACTCGATCTCGTTCCACGGATTGCGGTGCGCCCCGTCGTAGCGGGCGCGCAGAGTGCGCTCGACGAGCAGTGCGTCGTCGACCCGTCCCGCGTAGAGCAGGGTCGCCGCGACCTGATGCTCGATCCCGGTCCACACCTCGTCGGAGTAGACGAACGGGATCGCCGGCCTGCCGCCGCGCGGCCACGACGCGAGCAGCAGCCCGCCCTCGTCGTTCAGGGCGTACACGCGCTGCGTGCTCTCGTGCGCGGACAGGTCCGCACGGTGGTTGTGCGACACGATCGCGGCGAGCGCGCTGTCGAGGTGTTCCTGCGGCAGCAGCGGGCCGAGCCCGTTCACGAAGGCGTGGAACTGTCCGAGCAGCTGGTCCGACAGCACCCCGTCCCCGTACTGATAGCGGTGCGCGTCGACGTCGTCGATCACCTGCCGGTAGTACTCGCCGTCGAACAGCACATCGTCCATCGCGGCGGCCACGTGATCGGCGCGAGCCGCCCAGTCGCGGGCGCGCTCCGCCTCGCCGAGGTGCGCCGCCATGCGGGACCCGGCGCGGAGCGCGGCGAGGTAGATCCCGTTGGCGAGCGGGTCGATTCCGTGGAACTCGATGTCGTAGGTGTTGTGCAGCTCGCCGTCCAGGAGGCCGTCGCCGTCGCGGTCCCATTCGCGGGTCGCGTGCTCGAGGGTGCGCACGGCGGCGGGCCAGAGCTCGCGCAGGAATGCGTCGTCGCCCGAGAACCGCCATTCCCGATGCAGCCGCAGGAACGTGCCGAGCTGCCCGTCGACGGCGGGCCCCATGAACCAGGGCGAGGATCCGAGGATCCGGTTGCCGCGGAACTTCTGCGCGCCGTCCCCGTCGGTCTCGAGCAGGAACTCCGGGCGGCGGGCGCTGCGCTCGAGCGCGGGGAACAGCCAGGCGACCGTCTGCGCATACGACCAGACGTGCGTGCAGGTGCCCTCGCAGGAGCCGCCGTGGTCGAAGGATCCCTCCCACGCGGCGAACACCGGCCCCTCCCCCATGACCGGGTTCGGCGACTCCAGGACGAAGCAGGTGGTGGAGCGCACCGCGGCGAGGTTCGCCCCGGCGGCTTCGGCGAGCACGGGATCCAGAGTGCCGCCGTACAGAGCCTCGACGAAGGCGTCGGTGGCCGCCTCGAGCGAGGGGAGTTCGCGGTGCAGGTGGGCCGCGGCGGCCCAGGCATCGGGCCAGAGCGTCGCGTAGTGGTTGCGCACGATCGGCGATAGCGCCGGATCCGTCGGCTCGTCGTCGAGGATGATGTGCCCGTGCCAGCCGCGCCGCCGGTTCGGGAACGACCAGCTCAGCACGAACTCGAAGTCGCGAGCCTCGCCGGGCGCGAGCGTGTGCACGATCCCGAGGGATCCGGTGCGCAGCCGGGGCAGCTTCGCGAGCATCTCCTCCTCGGTGAGCGGCCGCGCCGCCGGATCAGCGCCCTGTTCCGCGAACAGGCCTCGCGGCCGGTCCTCGAGCGTGAGGCGCGGCTCGGCGTCGAGCAGCCCGTCGGCCGTGAGATCGCTCCAGAACATGCGGGCGCCGTCGGGCCAGTAGCTCGTGACCCACTGCGGCTTGACCGTGGTGGACGGGTCGGTCGTGGTGAGGCTGAGCGTGCCGTAGCCCGGATCGTCCTCGGACAGGTCGATGCCGAAGTCGAGGCCGCGCACATCCCCGTCGTCGCGCCAGCGCACGGTCTGCGTGCCGCGCATCCCCCAGGGCGCGTCCGGCCCGGGTTCGCCGCGGCCGGCCGTGTGCGAGACGCTGCCGGCGACCGTCACCGCGACCGGCACGTCGCCGGGGTTCGCGACCCGGTAGCGCAGCACGGCCCCTGGGATGCCGGAGGCGTCGGCGTCGAGCGGCACGAGCGGGGTGAAGGCGTGCAGCGACACCTCGACCGGAAGCACGCGGTCGGCGAAGTCGATGTCGACCACTGGGTACTCGCCGTGCATCGTGGCCGCGTCGAGTCGCGGGAGACCCGCGAGGTCGTCGAACGAGAACCCGGCATCGAGGTCGCGCCGGCCCGTCACCCGCGCCTCGAGCACCCGGGTGACCGGATCCGCCCCCTCTGGCGCCGCGTGGATCGCGAAGAAGGTGCGGGGATTGCGGCGGTCCTTGTCGGGATGATTCTCCAGCTCCCAGTCGCGCAGCTCACCGCGGGCGCCGAGCGACACGTTGCCGGTGCCGATGCCGCCGAGGAGGAACGCCGCACGCTCGGCGGTGTGCGGGATGGGACGGGCGCGGCGCGTCATGCGGGCGTCTCCTTCTCGTCATCGGCCCGCTGCTGCGCGGCGAGCTCGTGCACGACCTCGGCCGTGCCCGCGTAGAGCCGCAGGTAGCGATCGAACAGCGTGTCGTAGACCGCGCCGAGGGCGGGATCCGGCGCGATCGTCGTGACGACCGGGTTCCAGTCCGCGATCGCCGGGGCGGGGTCGGAGACGGCGCCCGCGGCGAGGAAGGCCGCGCCGTAGCTCGCGCCGACCGTCACCCGCGGCACCTCCTGCACGAGGCCCGTGACGTCCGACACGATCTGCAGCCAGAGCCGCCCCTGCGTGCCGCCGCCCACCGCCACGATCCGCCGGATGTCCGCGCCCGCATCGCGCATGGTCTGCACGTTGTGCCGCACCCCGAGCGCCGTGGCCTCGAGCGCCGCCCGGTACAGGTCGCCGCGGCCGTGCGCGAGGGTGAGGCCGGCGATCACGCCGCGCGCGTCCGGATCCTGGATCGGCGTGCGCTCCCCCGCGAAGTACGGCAGCAGCACGAGGCCGCGGGCACCGGCTCCCGAGGCCTCGGCCTCGGCCAGCAGCTCGGGGTAGTCGGCTCCGGTGAGGTCCTTCAACCATGCCGTGAGGGCGCCGGACGTCGACAGTCCGCCGGCGAGGTTGCGGGTGCCGGCGAAAGCACCGGCCGTGGTCCACATCGAGGGCGTGCGGAGCGTCTCCTCCCCCGTCGCGACGCCGCGGGTGAAGACCATGAACATGGTGGTCCCGTACATGAGCATGAGGTCACCCGCGCCGTGCGCGCCGACGCTGACGGCCTCGCTCCAGGCATCGATCGTGCCGGCGATCACGGGCGTGCCCTCGGGGATCCCGGTGAGCGCCGCGGCCTCGCCCGCCACAGTGCCGGCGACGTCGCCCGCCCAGAGCAGGGCGGGCTGTTCGAGGGGCGCGGCGTACCGCTGCCACCATTCGTCGTGCCACTGCTCCCGATCGATGTCGTAGAGGGGCGAGACCTGGCTCGCGGACTGGTGGTCCAGCACATAGGCGCCGGTGAGCCGGTGCGCGAGCCAGGAGGCCGGCATGAAGATCCGGCGGGCGCGGATCCACGCCGCCGGATCCTCCTCCTGGATCCAGAGGATCTTCGGGCCCCCGGCCTGGGAGGTGAGCGTTGATCCGCCCACGCGCGTGATCGCCTCGACCCCGAGGTCGGCCGTCATCCGCGCGATCTGCTCCCCCGCGCGGGTGTCGACGCCGTAGAGGATCGCGGGGCGCACGGGCTCGCCGTCCTGGTCGGCCAGGAGGACACAGGGCCCCATACCGCTCACCCCGACCGCGGCGACCTCGGCATCCGGCACGGCGGCGAGCAGTTCGCGGGACAGCGCGACGAACTCGTCCCACCAGATCCCGCCGTCCATCTCGACCCAGCCGGTGCGCGGACGGCTCACGTCATGCGCCCGCGTCGCCTGGGCGAGGATCGCGCCGCCGGCGTCGACCAGGACGCCCTTGCTGCTCGAGGTGCCGATGTCGACACCGATGGTGCATCGCACGCGCATCCTCCTCGATCGCTCGTCCTGACCGGACGGCGATCACACTACGCGAAATCGATTTCAAGCGCAATCGGCTTGCAATCACTCCACACAGCTCGGAATCTGCGGCGGCTTTCCACCGATTCCGTGAAACCGATCCACCCCCGCGCAGGGGATGACAAGCTCGGCGGAACCGAAGAGAATGGAGGCATGGACATGACCGAACCGCAGGTGTGGACCCTGATCGGGGTCTTCGCGGCGATCATGCTCGGCGGAATGACGCTGATGACGACACTGCTCACCCGTGTGGTGCGGTCCGAGATCGGGCGCCTCGAGGTGAAGTTCGACGCGCTTGATCGTGAGGTCTCGAACCTCGCGCGCCGTCTCTGGCACGACTCCGAGTAGAGCTCAGCGCGAGACGGTCGCGGCCTGGATCTCGTTGCGGAGCACGATCGTGCGCGCGGGCTGGTCGTCGCCGCCGATCCGGTCCAGCAGCATGCGCGCCGCGGTCACGCCCATGTGCCGCGCGGGAAGGCGCACCACCGTGACCACGCTCGGCGACAGGGTCGTGAAGGGCAGCGAGCCCACGACCGCGACGCCCATGGCCGGCGGAGTCAGGCCGTGCTCTGTGAGCACCTGGATCGCTCCCACGCCGATGAGGTTGTTGCCCGCGACCACGGCGTCCGGAGGCTCGGGGAGGGCCAGCAGCTCCTCCATGGCCTCGCGCCCGCCGTCCACCCGGAAGGAGGAGAACCGCAGGAGGTCGGGATCCGAGGCAAGACCGTGCGCCGCAAGGGCGGTCCGCCAGCCGTCCACGCGCTCCACCGCGGTCTCGATGTGCTCGGGTCCCGCGATGTGCGCGATGCGGGTGTATCCGGCCCCGATCAGCTGCTCGGTCGCACTGCGCCCGGCATCGCGGTTCGCCATCACGACGCCGTCGATGTCGTAGCCGGTGCCGCGGTCGACGGCGACAACTGGACGCCCCGCCGCCATGATCTCCTCGAGACTGGTGCGGTCCGACGCCGCCGCGAGGATCACGCCCGACATGTGTTCGGCGATCGCGATCCGCAGGTAGGTCTGCTCCTTCTCGACCTGCGCGTCGGAGTTGCACAGCACCACCGAGAAGCCGGCCTCGGAGGCGACGTCCTCGACGCCGCGCGCCATCTCGGTGAAGTAGGGGTTCTCGATGTCGGGGATCACCAGGGCGATCACCTCGGAGCTCTGCCGGCGCAGGGTGCGAGCGGTGCGGTTCGGGAAGAACTTCAGCTGTGCGGCCGCCTGGCGCACGGCCGCGACCTTCTCCTCGGAGACTCCGACGCCGTTGAACACGCGCGACACCGTCGCCGGGGACACCCCCGCGAGCCGCGCCACGTCATAGATGGTCGCCATCTCGCCCCCTCCGTTGTCCGTCAGGACACACTACCGCGATGAAATCGATTGCAACAGTCGGGAGGAATCGGTAGGGTGGCCGCACGCGCTGCCACGACCTGCGCGCGGATCCGCCCCACAGACACGAGGATGTGCCCCCGCCATGACTCTTCCCGACCTGTCGTCCCTGTCCGCCCTGCGGACCGTGCAGACCCGGTCCATCTCGCCGGAGAACTTCGACGGCGCCGTCGGCGGCGGCGGACGTGCCACGGAGGGCACGGGCGCGGACTGCGCGCGCGACCTCGGCCCGGGCTGGAAGATCTCGCCGAGCGTCGACATCAAAGCCGGCGAGACGTTCGATCTCGCCGCGATCGAGGGCGCGGGCAAGATCACCCACATCTGGATCACGACGCACACCGACAACTGGCGCACGCTCATCCTGCGCGCCTACTGGGACGGCGCATCGGACCCCGCCGTCGAGGTGCCCTACGGCGACTTCTTCTGCAACGGCTGGGGCGTCTTCGCGCAGGTGAACTCGCAGGTGATCGCCGCGAACCCGCACGGCGGTTTCAACTCCTACTGGCCCATGCCGTTCCGGGACGGCGCCCGCCTCACGATCGAGAACACCTCGGTCGTCGACGTGCGGGTGTACTACCAGGTGACCTATGAGGTCGGCGGGGACTACTCCCGCGACGGATACTTCCACGCCCAGTGGCGCCGTTCCGACCCGCTCGAAGAGCTCGTGCCGCACACGATCCTGGAGGGGATCGAGGGGCAGGGGCAGTACGTCGGCACCTACATCGCGTGGGGCGTGAACTCCAACGGGTGGTGGGGCGAGGGCGAGATCAAGTTCTACCTCGACGACGACACCGACTACCCGACGATCTGCGGCACCGGCACGGAGGACTACTTCGGCGGCGCCTGGAACTTCGACATCCCCGGCCAGGGCTACACCGCCTTCTCGACGCCGTATCTGGGCATGCCCCAGGTGATCCGCCCCGACGGGCTCTACGTCTCGCAGCAGCGCTTCGGCATGTACCGCTGGCATCTGGCCGATCCGATCCACTTCTCCACCGGGATCCCGAAGGTCGACATCCAGGCGCTCGGGTGGCGCAGCGGATGGCGCTACCTGCCCCTGCGCGACGACATCGCCTCCACCGCGCTGTTCTACCTGGACCGCCCGACGGCCCGCCGCCCGAAGGCGCCCGCTGCCTCCGACATGGAGGTGCACCTAGGAACGGCCCCGGTGCCGGACCTGGGATCCGCTCCGCCGCGCGCACCGCGCGGCTGATGCCGTCGCGGGCGAGGGCCGCCCGGCGACGCCCCGAAAGGAGAGGGCGATGAAGCCCCTGACGAAGATCACGGCCGGCGCCGCGATCGCCTCCCTCGCCGTCGTCGCCTTCGCGACCGCGGCGGCGCCTCCGCCCGCGGTCGCCACGACCGCGACCACGCCGGCGACCGTGGTCGAGAAGCTCACGGGGCCGGATGCGCCGAACAACACCTGGGGCCGGTGGGACGTGAAGTCCACCGACCTCGGGATCATGTGGGACGACGGATCCGGCCACGTCCTCACCGCCTTCGGCGACACGTTCGGCAATTCCTGGACCGGACCGGGCGGCGGCGCACCGCCGAACGGCAACTGGCGCAGCAACGTGCTGCTGCGCTCGAGCGACGCGGATCTCGCCGACGGCATGCTCTTCGATCACGCCGCACAGGATCCGCAGGGGATCGCGAAGCAGATCATCCCCTCGAAGAAGATCAACGGCGACGAGATCACGGTGATCCCCACGAGCGGCATCTCGGTCGGCAGCCGCCAGTACCTCGGCTTCATGTCGGTGCGGCAATGGGGCCCGCCCGGCATGTGGGACACCAATCACGCGGGCATCGCGTACTCCGACGACGACGGCGAGACCTGGACCGTCTCCGACACCCGCTGGGAGAACCCCGACGGCCACGACCCGTTCCAGATGCAGGCGTACGTGCAGAAGGGCGGCACGATCTACGTCTTCGGCACGCAGAACGGGCGCAACGGCCCTGCCTCGGTCGCGAAGGTGCCGGCGCAGAAGCTGCTCGACAAGGGGTCCTACCGGTACTGGGACGGCTCGTCGTGGAGCAAGGACGAGTCCGCCGCGAAGCCCGTGCTCGACGCGCCGATGAGCGAGATGTCCGTGCGGTGGGACAGCTACAGCAAGCGGTTCCTGATGATGACGCTCTCCGGCGAGGACATCATCCTGCGGACGGCGACCAGCCCCGAGGGCCCGTGGACGCCGGCGCAGACCGTGGCGAGCTCGACGGACTATCCGGCGCTCTACGGCGGCTACTTCCACCCCTGGAGCAAGGACGGCGAGATCTACTTCACGATGTCGCAATGGAATCCGTACAACGTGTATCTGATGCACCTGCGCATCGACCGCAACGGCACGATCATCGATCCCAACCTCGTCTCGGATCCGAGCTTCGAGCGGGCGACGGCGCTGGGCGACGGCACGAACGGCACCTGGGGAGCGAAGCCCAACTCGGGCATCGACGACGCCCCAGCCGCGGGCTTCACCGGCGACCACCGCGTGTTCGTCCGCTACGACGACGGGTGGCGCGACATCTGGCAGGACGTGTCGGTGCAGCCGCACACGAGATATCAGCTGACCGGATTCCTCCGCACCTCGGTGAACAGCGACAACGGCTACTTCGGCGCGCGCACGGTCGACGGCACCGTGATCGCGGAGGCGCATTTCGTCTCGGTGGGGGCGTGGACGCGCTTCACGGTGACGTTCGACTCCGGGGATCGCGATCAGGTGCAGCTCTACGGCGGAGTCTGGACGAACAGCGGAGACATCTGGATGCAGATGGACGATGTCGCGCTCGTCCGAGCGCCCTGACTCCGACGCCGCCGCGGCACACCTGCACGGCGCGGACACGGATGCACGACGCGATCAGCGGATCCGTCGTGCATCCGTGTCGCGATCGTGCATCCGTCGCAGAGGCGGATCCGGGCTCAGGCCAGAGCGCGCACGGGTCCGCGCAGCACGGCGCGGTCGAGCCCGTACCGGCCGGCGCCGGTGAAGGCGAGGGCCAGCGCGCCGGCGCCGAGCACGGCCGCGAACTCCCAGCCGCCGTCGCCGACCCAGATGCCGTTGCCCAGGTGCACGAGCACGATGGCGCCGACCATGTCCGCGGCCAGCAGCACGCCGACCGGACGCGTGAACAGGCCGGCGATGAGCAGGATCCCTCCGATGAGCTCGAGGAACGCGATCACGGGTCCGGCGATCTCCGGCAGCGGGGCGCCCATGCCCGCGAAGGCCTGCACGGTGCCGGGCAGGGTGAACTCGAAGACCTTCTGCGCACCGTGCGCGGCGAAGACGCCGCCCATCACGAGGCGCAGGACCAGGAGTCCGAGAGAGGCGGCGGGCTTCGTGGTGTTCGTCATTCCGGACAGCTCCTTCGTGGCAGGACACCGCGGCGAGCGCGGCTCGGGGCATCCGCCCCGGTCTTCCACGCTACGGAGCCGAGCCTGTCATGTTTCTGAACACGAGACGGATATTGCGCGTTCGGCACATGTCCGTGCCGTCCGGATCAAGAGGTCGGGATGACCAGGATCGGCTCGCTCGTGGGCTTCCCCGTCGGTGATCCGCCCGCCGGCTCGACCGTGACGGCGATCGCATCGCCCGCGTGCATGGCGCCCTTCAGCTGCGCCGTGGTCACTCCCTGCGCCGCCTCGAACACTCCGGCCGAGACCGGGGTGCTGCCGCGGACGAACCACAGCTCGTAGGTCTGCGTGGCCTCCAGCCGCCCGAGTCTGTCCGCCACCAGCACTGCGGTGCCCATCGACGCGGACCAGTGCGCCGTGGCCTTGCCGCCTTCGGGCAGCGACACGGTCTTCTCCGCCGCGTCCGGCGCGCTCTCGATCCGGTCGAGCGCGACCACGGCGGCGGGGCGGAGCAGCTGCGGGATGACCACGGAGGCGCCCACGCCGAGTCCGACGAGCAGCACGAGACCGGCGGCGAGTCCGAAGAGCAGTCGCCGCGGCCGGCGGATCGACGGCGCAGCGGTTCCGGCGCCCGCGGACGCACCCGCACGCGGCGCCTCCTCGGAGGACGCTTCCACCGCGCTCTCCGCCTCGTCGTCGCCCTGCTCCTGCGACGTCACCGCGATGCGGGCGAGGAGCGCGTCGCGGATTCCGGGCGGCGGCGCGACGGCAGGGACGCCCTCGGCGAGCAGCGCAGCCGTTCCGGCGTCGTCGTCGGCGACCGCCGTCCAATCCGGGTGCTCGGCCAGAGCGGCGCGGAAGCGCTGCTCGTCCGCCGCGGACAGCGCGCCGAGGCTGTGGCCGGCCGCCAGTTCTGCGAACTCCGACTCGTTCATGCGTTCACCCCCCAGTGCGCCCGCAGGCGCGTGAGTCCGTCTCTCATCCGGGTCTTCACCGTTCCCAGCGGCGAGCCCGTGATCGTGGCGATCTCGCTCTGCGAGTATCCGCCGTAGTAGGCCAGCACGAGTGCCTCGCGCTGCGGTTCCGGGAGCGCGGAGAGGGCGTCGACGATCCGCTCCGCATCGATCGACAGCTCCGCCTGCTCTGCCACGCTGTCGTGCGCGACGTCGAGATCCCGGGCACCGGCACGGACATCGCGGTCCGCGCTCGCCTGCGAGGACCGCACCCGGTCGATCGCACGGCGGTGGGCGATCGTCAGGATCCAGGTCCTTCCCCGTCCCCGGTCGGCGGTGAAGTGCGAGGCGGTCTGCCAGATCTCCAGGAACACCTCCTGCAGCACCTCCTCGCTCTGGGACCGGTTCACCAGAACGCGGAGGATGAGGCCGAAGACGCGCGACGACAGCAGGTCGTAGAGATCGGCGAACGCCGCCTGGTCCCCGCCGGCGATGCGCGTCAGCAGGGCGGACGCGGGGTCGTCGCCGCCGTCCCGCTCCACGTGCTCTCTGTCGTCGATCACCATCGTGTCCAGCATGCCTCACCTCCCGGTCCTCCTGTATCGCAACGCGCGTCGCTGCCCCGGCGTCCGTCCTCACCCGAAGGTGAACGAGTACGCCTGCACGCCGGCGGGAACGGTCACGGTGAGGGTGCCCTGATGCGAGGAGGACCCGGTGCGCAGCGCGTAGGACCGCGGCGTCCCGCTGACGGCGATCGTCTTCATCGCGCCCTCGTCGTCCCGGACCGTGATCTCACCGCTTCCCGCGAGCACCATCCGCACCTCGGTCGCGTGGTAGCGCAGCCTGACCTGTGCCGGCACGTCCGCCGGGGTCGCGTACTGCGTCTGCACGTCCCAGGCGCCGTCCAGCGCGAAGCTGTCCTCGGGCTGGACGGACGGCAGGGCGAAGTCCGTCGTGCCGGCGCGGTACGCCGCCCCTGCCCCGAAGTTCACCGCCTTGGTCGCACCGAGGAACGTCTCCCGCGTCGTGGATCCGGCCTTCGGCGTGCGGTCGGCGACCTCGGTCTGCTTCGGCAGCTCGACCCGGGGATCCGCCTGCTGCAGCAGCTCGCGGATCAGCCGCTCCGTGGTGGCGTAGTCGCCCTCGCCGAAGGAGATGTGCCGCACGACGCCCTTCGCGTCGATGAGGTAGTGCGCCGGCCAGTAGCGATTGCGGTAGGCGGTCCAGGTCGCGAGCGAATTGTCCAGGGCCACCGGATAGTCGATGCCGAAATCCCGCGCCCCCGCGGCCACGTTGCCCGGATCCTTCTCGAACGCGTACTCGGGCGAGTGCACGCCGATCACCTGCAGCCCCGCGGCGGAGTAGGCCTTGTCCCAGGCGACGACGTGGGGGATCGAACGCTGGCAGTTGATGCACGAATACGCCCAGAAGTCGATCAGCACGACCTTGCCGCGCAGGCTCTTCAGATCGATCGGCGCCCCTCCGGGGGTGTTCAGCCACTGCTGGATCCCTCGGATCTGCGGTGCCGTCCCGCAGCTCTGCAGCGGGGTCGCATCGTTCGTGCACTTGTCCAGGTCCCGGTTCTCATCGGTCACGAGGCCCCCGAGCCCGAGCGCGCCGCCCTGCGGCGAGTTCGCCAGCCCCTGCTGGAACCCTGCGGTGTAGTCCGGCACCAGGCGCTGGAGCATCTGCGGCACGTTGAAGACCAGGCCGATCGCGAGCGCGATCATCGCGACGCCGGCCGTGATCCGCAGGCCGCGCTCGCGGTTGCGGAACGCGCGGATCCGCTGGATCACTCCGCGGCCGGCCAGCGCGAAGACCAGCAGCGGGAGCGCGACTCCCACCGCGAACGAGACGGTGAGGACCACGGTGTCCCAGCCGATCCTCCCCGTCGCGCCCGCGACGATGATCGCGGCGAGCACGGGACCGGCGCACGGCACGAAGACGGCTCCGAGTGCGAGACCGACACCGAACCCGCTCCCCCGGTTCTCCACGTTCCTGCGCGGCAGCCATTGGAACGGCTTCTCGAGCAACTGCTCGAACCGCGGAACGATGAGGCCGATGCCGAGGACGACGAGCACCGCGATCCCGGCCCAGCGGATCACGTCCTGCGGTAGATGCAGCAGGCCGAGCAGGAGGGATCCGACCAGGGTGACGAGCGAGAAACTCAGCACCAGCCCCGCGATCACCAGGAACGGCCGACTGCGGCGTGCAGGGAGGACTTCGCCCTCGCCCGCTCCGTCGCGCGCCGACGGGGTCCCTCCCGTGAGGAAGATGACCGGCAGCACGGGCAGGATGCAGGGCGAGATGCCCGTGATGAGCCCGCCCAGCACTCCGATGATGACTAGGTCCATGTGCCCGCCTTCCGTCGCCGGTAGTTCGGACGAGAGGCCGGAACGGATTGGTTTCCGCCGGGACGGACGACGGATCGGATCCGCTCCCATCCGATCGCCGGAGCGCTCCGAAGAATGCTCGACGCCGCGGGAGGTCCGCGACGCGAATCTCCGGAGGTACACGATGTTCAGCACCACCAAGAAGTTCGCCGCCGCCGCATCTCTCGGCTTCGCGGGTCTGCTCGTCCTGTCGGGATGCTCGATGGGATCCGGTTCGGCGGCGGGGTCGTCCTCCTCGGCGGCTCCGTCGTCGGCCATGCCGAGCGCGGCGCCGACCATGGATCCGGCTGCAGACCTGGTCGGACCCGGATGCGCGGCCTACGCCAAGGCGGTCCCCGACGGGGCAGGATCGATCCAGGGCATGTCGCAGGACCCGGTCGCCGTGGCCGCGTCGAACAACCCGATGCTGAAGACGCTCGTCTCCGCTGTCAGCGGCAAGCTCAACCCCGACGTCAACCTCGTCGACACGCTGAACGGCAGCGAGTTCACGGTGTTCGCGCCGGTGGACGACGCGTTCGCCAAGATCCCCGCCTCGACGATCGATGGTCTGAAGACGGATGCGAAGACACTGACGTCGATCCTGACCTACCACGTCGTCGCCGGCCAGATCGATCCGTCGAAGATCGCCGGCACGCACAAGACCGTGCAGGGCGCGGATCTGACCGTGACCGGCAGCGGTGACAACCTGATGGTGGGCGATGCCAAGGTGATCTGCGGCGGCGTGCACACCGCCAACGCGACCGTCTACCTGATCGACTCGGTGCTGATGCCGCCGGCCAACTGACCCGCCTCGACCCCGGGTCCGGATCCCGGACCGTGCGCCCGCCCCGACAGGTTCAGCGACCGTCGGAGCGGGCGCCGTCGTCGCGCCAGAGCGCCCAGAGCCGGGCGTACGCGCCGCCCGCCTCGACCAGTTCGTCGTGGGATCCGAGCTCCACGATCCTGCCGCCGTCGACGACCGCGATCCGGTCGGCGTCGTAAGCGGTGGACAGGCGGTGCGCGATCGCGATCACCGTGCGCCCCTGCATGGTCGCCGCCAGCGCCGCCTCGAGGTCGCGCGCCGCGGTGGGATCCATCGCGCTCGTCGCCTCGTCCAGGATGATCGTGTGCGGATCCGCGAGCAGCACGCGGGCGAGCGCGAGCTGCTGCTCCTGCGCTCCGGTGAGCGGATGCCCGCCGGATCCGACCACGGTGTCCCACCCGTCGTCGAGCGCGTCGATCCATTCGAGCGCACCGATCCTGCCCAATGCATCGGCCACCTCCGGGTCGAGAGCGTCGAGACGTCCGAGGAGCACGTTCTCGCGCACGGTCGCGGCGAACACGTGGCTCTCCTGGGCGACCAGAAGAACATGCCCGCGCCGCCGTGCGAGCGGGATCGCGGAGGCGTCGACGCCGCCGACGGTCACCCGCCCGGCCGAGGGCCGGTCGATCCCGGCGAGCAGACGGGCCAGGGTGGACTTGCCCGCCCCGGAGGGCCCGACGATGGCCAGACGCTCCCCCGACACGACCTGCAGCGAGACGCCATGCAGCACCTCGCGCCCGGCTCGGTAGGCGAAGCTCGCCGCCGTCATCTCGACCGCGGTCGATGACGGTTCCGCGGCCG
Organism: Microbacterium sp. MYb64; assembly: GCF_002979495.1. Lineage (NCBI taxonomy): Bacteria > Bacillati > Actinomycetota > Actinomycetes > Micrococcales > Microbacteriaceae > Microbacterium > Microbacterium sp. MYb64. The sequence continues at coordinate 66,429 of NZ_PCOW01000010.1, forward strand.
CGGCGGTCCCGTGCTCGACGGCTTCGCCGACGCCCAGGATCCGCGCGAACGACACCGCGCTGCGCTGCAGCTCGTCCGTCCAGTCGATGAGGGATTCGAGCGGCGCGACGAGGGCGGCCGCGTAGAGGGTCACCGTCACGACCGTTCCCACGCTGACCTGGCCGTGCACCGCCAGCCACCCGCCCCACGCCAGCGAGGAGAAGACGGGGATCGCGAAAGCGAGGTTGGCCCACGGCAGCATCGTCTGGCGCAGCCGGATGCGTCCCACCGCTGCGCTCCAGTGCGCAGAGAGGGCCGTTGTCAGGGACCGGTGCCTGGCTTCCTGCAGGCTCAGCGCTTCGACGGCTCTCGCCCCGCTGGCAGTCTCGTCGAGCGATGCGAACGTGGGGCCGTAGCTGTCTCCGAGGTGCCGGTAGACATCCGGTGCGCGCCGCATGTACCACCGCATCAGCACCACGAGCACCGGGAGGGCCAGGAGATAGACGGGGGCGATGAGGGGAGCCGCTGCGACGGCCGCGATGAGCGTCAACCCGACGGTGAGCGCCGAGACGAGGCTCCCGGGCAGGGCCCAGCGCACGGTCTCGCCGACCGCGTTGATGTCCTGGGTCGTCCGTGTGACGAGCTCGCCGGTGCCTGCCTCCTCGATCACGCCCATCGGCACGAGCAATGCCTCGGAGAGGAATGCGAGCCGCAGCTGGGCGAACACGTCCTCGCCCAGCGTCCATGCGCTCCGCGCCGCCGTGAGCACGAACAGGCTCTGCGCGATGACACCCGCGAGCATGCCCGCGCCGTAGAGCGCGACCTCCCCGATCCCGGCGCCGGCCCCCAGCCGATCTATAAGCAGCCCGACGAGCCGCGGCGGTACGAGCGAGAACGCAGCCGCCGCACCGTTGAGCAGCACCACGCCGACGAATCGCCCTCGGTGTCGGCGCCAGATCGCGCGCAGCTCCTGGCGCACGCGGGCGCTGCTCGCCCGGGGCAGGCCCGTCGTCATGCCACCCCCTCCGCCCTCAGCACGGCTCTGCGGTAGTCGGGGTCGCTCCCGACGAGCTGCTCATGCGTGCCCTCGGCGACGATGCCCGCCGCGTCCAGGACGACCACCCGATCCGCGCCGCTCAGCACGAGCGGGCTCGTGGTGACGATCATCGTCGTGGCGCCGGCACGGTGGACGCGGATCCCGGCGGCCATGCGCTCTTCGGTCGCGGCGTCGACCGCGGAGGTCGGATCGTGCAGGACGAGGATCGGGACGTCCGCGAGCAGAGCTCGTGCGGCGCCGAGCCGCTGGCGTTGACCGCCGGAGAACTCCACCCCTCGCTCCCCGACCCGGACGCCGAGGCCCTGGTCCAAAGGCTCGAGGATGTCGGCTGCATCGACCGCCGCGACGGCACGCAGGATATCTTCGTCGCCATGCGCGCCCCACGGGTCGAGCAGCTCCCGCAGCGTGCCGCTGAAGAGGAAGGGCACCGGGTCCGACACCACCACAGCACGACGCACCTCTACCAACGGCGTTGCCGGCATCGGACGCCCGCGCAGCCGCACGGGGTCGCCGTCGTCGGTGGACATCCGGGCGAGGCGGTCGACGAGGGTCCGCGCCCGGATCGGGTCGCGCACGACGACGGCCAGGGACTCTCCTTCCCGAAGCTCCAGGCCTGTCTGCGGATCGCGCAGCACCGCCGCAGGGGCTTCCGCGGCTGGTGCCGGCGCGTCGTCCGATGCGGCCGGAGCACCCTCCGGCCAGAGCGGTTCGACCTCGAGCAGTTCCACGATCGCCCTGGCCGCGATCAAACCGCGCACCACGACGCGGATGACCTGATTGAAGAGCGTCACAGGAAGGACCATGAAGCCGGCATACCCGTAGAACGCAACCAGCTCCCCCACGCGCAGCTCACCCTGCGCAACCATCGAAGCGCCGATCCAGGTGAGCCCCACCACCAGCACTCCCGCAATGAGCACGCTCAGGGCGTCGGCGAGCGAAACAGGTCCGGCCACGGTCTTCTGCGCATCCCGCGCACGATCCGAGCGCCGACGGAACCGATCGAAGAACCACTCCTCGCCGCCGATCCCGCGGACCACCCGCAGCCCCCGCACGGTGTCCATCGCGACCGCGTTCATCTCCCGCGTCGCCTCGCGGGCCGCGCTCTGCCGCGACCGCAGGATGCCGACGAGGAACACCTGCAGCATCGAGAACGCGGGGACTGCGACGATCACGAGCACCCCGAGCAGCACGGAGTCGCGCAGCAGCAGCACGGCGACGGTGATGAATGAGGCGAGCGCCGAGACCAGCGTGCCCACGTTGATCGGAACGAACCCGAACCACCACGCGTCGTTCGACGCCATCGTGACGACGGAACCGGATCCGAGGCGACGGTCGGCGGCGACCGTGATCCGGGTCGCCGTGTGCACGATCACCTGATCGACCCGGCACACCCCTCGCTCGTAGTTGATGGATCCGGCCCTGTCCCTGAGCCCCTGGATCAGGGAGTGCTGCAGCTGCAGCCACACCACGACGCCCAGCCACCTCAGGAAGGCGCCGTAGTCCCCGGCGACCAGCCCCTCGTCGACGGCACGGCCGATCGCCCAGGGGGTGAGGGCGAGACCGAGCAGCCAGATCACGTCGCAGACGACGCCCTGCAGCACGGTCGTCCACTGCATGCGGACGAGCCAGGCGAGGAACCCCACCGGGGTCACCCCGGTGGGTGGCGGGACGTACTTCTCGGGAAGGGCGATCATCGCCCGTCTCCTCTCGCAGCGGGGACAGAGTCGTCGACCCCGGGCTCTCGGCGCGGCGGTCGGGCAGGATCACGAGGATCCGTGGAGTCTCTGTTCAACGGCGCATGCCGCCACCCTAGCGACTTTCGCGCGAAATCGATATCACCGACTCAGGCGAGACCCTGGATCCGGAATTGCTCGACGTGATAGACGCTGTTGTTCCCCGTGTTCCACTGGCTCACACTCAGATGCAGATCCGACAGCGTCGAGCCGGGCAGGATGTACCCGCCGTAGAGCTGGGCGACATGGGTCGCGTCCTCGGCGCCCCAGTTCCCGCCCCACAGCAGCGTGGTCTTGGCGGCCGTGTAGAGGTTGTCCGTCGGGGTGTTCACGATCATCGCGTCGATCCGGTAGGCGTCGGCGTTGAACCACGTCAGGATCCACTTGCCGCCGAGGGGCCGCAGGCACATCTCGCCGAACTTGCCCGGCAGCACCTCGGTGGCCGGATTCCCCCAGCCCCAGGAGCCGTTCGCGAAACCCCAGGGCTGGTACGCGGACAGGGTGGTCATGCTGTTCTGCGGCACGCGGTAGAGCACGATGCCCTTGTCGCGCTGGAACCCGGTGCCGTAGATGTAGACATATCCGTCGTTGCCCTGGCCCCAGGTGATGCACTGGAAGTGCCCGCCGGCCATGTCGGCCGGGAAGGTGAGACCGGTGTGCTGCCAGGTCGCGCCGGAGTCATCGGACTGCCACAGCTCGGTCCAGCGCACCGCGCCGAAGGTCGGCCCGTTCACGATCGCGTGCAGGTACATCCGGGAGCCGATCGTGATCACGTCGGAGGGGATCACGGTCTCGTAGTACGCATCGTGCGGGTAGTACCAGAGCTGCGGCGCGGTGACCTGGGTGTTGGCGCCCGCCCCCGCCGCCCCGTCGAACACGACCCCGGAGGCGAGGTTTGCCGTCGAGGAGTACAGCGCGACCGGGGAGCGCCAGTTCGCGCCTCCCACCGCATCGGCCCAGGTGTCGCCGAACATGAACAGCAGCCGCCCGTCGGGCGTGCGCGCGGGGATCCCGAGATCGGTCGCGCCGATCCCGTACTGGACACCGGCCTGCGTGCCGGCGAGCACCTTCATGCGGGTGACGGTGAGCCCGGCGGCCGCCGCGGGGCTCGCCCCCAGCGCCGAGACGCCCAGTGCGGCTCCGGCGGCGAGGGCTCCCTGCAGCAGGCCGCGGCGGGTCAGCCGGTGGGCAGGACGGATCGCTTCTTCGGACATGGCCTTCTCCCCTTCGAGAACGCGACCGGCTACTTGAGTCCGGCCATCTTGATGTTGCCGATGATCTGACGCTGGAAGATGAGGAACAGGATCACGACCGGCGCCGCGGCGAGCACGGATCCGGCCATGAGCAGGCCGAGCTCGCTCGAGCCTCGGCCGGTGCGGAACTCGGCGAGGTACTGCTGCAGCACGAACTTCTCCGGCGACGTGATCGTCATGATCGGCCACACGTAGGAGTTCCAGTACGCGAGGAACGCGGTGATGCCCATCACGACGAACGGCGGCTTCGACAGCGGAAGGAAGATCCGCACGAAGATCCCGAACCGGCCGCAGCCGTCGAGCATCGCGGCCTCCTCGAGGCTGGCCGGGATGTTCAGGTAGAACTGCCGGATGAAGAAGACCGACGCGGCGCTCGCCGCCCCCGGGATCACCAGCACGGCGAGCGTGTCCAGCATCGCGAGCTTCGTCACCACGATGAAGCTCGTGAGCAGGATCGTCATCCCCGGGATGAACATGGTCGTGATGACGGCGACCCAGAGCGTGCGCTGGAACCGGAACTCGAGCCGCGCGAACGCGTAGGCCGCAAAGGAGTTCACGGTGAGGCTGAGCACCGTGAACAGGATCGCCCCGAGGAAGGTCCAGCCGAGCGTGCGCAGGAACGTCTCGTCGCCCAGGATCTTGCCGTAGTTCTCCCAGTGCCACACCTCGGGGAAGAACTGGAAGGGCGTGCTCAGCACCTCGGTCTTCGCCTTGAAGCCGGCGATCACCATCCACGCGAGCGGGAACAGCGCGGCGAGCAGGAAGATCAGGCCCACCACGCCCTTGCCGACGACCGCGGCCCAGCCTCCGATGCCGTGCGGCATCGTGAAGCGACGGTGATCCTTGCCGTCCAGGACGATCCTGGTGGTCTCGGGCACGGTGCTCTGGCGCGTCGCGCTCATCAGTCGACCAGCCTCTCGGAGTTGATGAACTTGAACACGAGGGCCGACACGGATCCCAGCACCACGAACAGCAGCAGCGCCGCGGCGATCGAGTAGCCCACGTTCACGTCGTTGCGGAAGTGGTTGAAGATGAACAGGTTCGGCAGGGTGGTCGAGTCCAGCGGGCCGCCCTGCGTCATGACGAGCGGCAGCTCGAACTGCTGGATCGCGGCGACGAAGCCCGTGATGAGCAGGTACAGGAACACGTTCTTCATCTGCGGCATCGTGATGTAGAAGGTCTTCTGCCACCACCCCGCGCCCTCCATCGCGGCCGCCTCGTAGTACTCCGTCGGGATGTCGACCATCGCGGCGACCATGATGAGCGACGTCAGGCCCATGCCGAGCCAGACCGCCGGCACGGCCACGGAGAGGAGCGCCCACGCCGGATCCCCGATCCAGGACACCGGGTCGATGTGGAAGGCGGCGAGCACCGCATTCAGGATCCCGCCGTCGTAGGCGTAGATCACCACGAAGATGATCGAGGCGATGACGCCGGAGATGATCGTCGGGATGTAGATGCTGACCTTGAGGATCGTCGCCAGGCGGCGGGACAGGGTCACGACGAGACTCGCGAACAGGAACGCGAGCACCAGCATCGGGGGCACCGTCAGGAGGACGAACAGGAAGCCGCGGCCGATCGTGGCGACGAACAGCGGGTCCGTCAGGACGTCGGCGTAGTTCTTCACGCCGACGAACTGCGGATCCTTGTAGAAGCTCCAGTCCTGGAACGACAGGAACCCTGCGTACACCGCCGGCCACGCGACGAAGACGCCGAGCAGGATCACCACGGGCGCGAGCATCAGGTAGGCGAGCTTCGTGTCGCGATTCCGGTACTTGGCGTGCCGGCGCTTCACCGTGCGCCGGTCGTCGATCGCTTCGGTGGCCATCGTCTCTCCCCGTCGTTCTGAGGTGCTGGGCGCGGGCTGCGCGGTCGGGGACGGCCGCGCAGCGGTCCCCGACCGCGCCGCACTCACTTCTTGGGAGCCTTGCTGGGCAGGTCCTGCGACTGGATGACCTTCTGGATCGCGGCGTTCGCCGTGTTGATCGCGTCATCCGGCGAGGCTGCGCCCTTCATCACCGACTCCATCGCGGTGCCGACCGCGAGCGAGACGTCCCACGGGTAGGTGGGCTCGGAGATCGCATCCGGCGCGATGTCGTTCGTGATGACGGTCGACCACGGCGCCTTGGTCGCGGCCTCGTCCTTCGCGACGGCGTCCTGCACCGACTTGCGCACGGGGACCTTGGTGAACTGGGTGTTCACGAAGAAGGGCACGAGGTTCTGCGGGTCGCCGGCGAGCGACCACTCCAGGAACTTCCCCGCGGCCTCGGCGTTCTTGGTCTTCGCGTCGATGACCCACTTGAAGTTGCCGAGCGTGGTGGCGGTGCGGCCATCGGCGTTCGAGGCGTTCGGGAAGGCGCCGATCCCGGTCTTGGTGAGGAGATCGGGGTAGTCGGATCCGATCTCGGACATCATCCACGAGCCGGAGACCTTGAAGGCGACCTTCTTCTGACCGAAGTCCTTGCCCTCGACGTACGCGGCGAGCGCCTGCTTGGGCATGTAGCCCTTGTCCCACAGCTCCTTGTACTTGGACATCAGGTCGCGATACCCGGCGTTGTCGATGTTCGGCGACTTCCAGTCGTCGGTGAGCGCGGTGTGCCCGGCGAAGTTGTACTGCTGGCCGACGGTCGACCAGGCGAAGGTGATGGCGTCGGACGAGGGCGAGATGCAGTACTGCCCCTGGGCGAGCGTCGGCTGGATCTTCGCGCAGTCGGCGAGCAGGTCGTCCCAGGTGGCCGGGGCCTTGTCGGTGTCGACGCCGGCCTTCGAGAGCATGTCCTTGTTCCAGAACAGCACCGTCTGGGCCTCCTGCAGGAGCGGGTAGGCGTAGTAGGTTCCGCCGATCTCGGACACCGACTTCGCGGAGTCGATGATCTCGCCGAGCTTGGACTTGTCGACGACCTTGCCGAGGTCGTACAGCTGCCCCGCGTTCACCGCGTCCTGGATGCTGCCGGAGTGCGTATAGATGTCGGGGGCCTTGCCTGCGGCCTGGGCGGCCTTCATCTTCTGGTCCCAGGCGTCGGCGGGGATCTCCGTGTCCTTGACGACGATCTTGTCCTGCGAGGCGTTGAACTTCTTGACGATGTCCTTGTACCAGGCGTTCTCCGGCGGGGTGAACGTGCGGTGCCAGAACTCGATCGTGGTCTTGCCGGAGGAGTCGCCTCCGCTCCCCGCGGCCTGACCAGGGGTGCTCGAGCCGCAGCCTGCGAGCAGTCCTACCGCCGTGATGCCGCCGAGAGCGGCCATCACCACCCGGCGCGTGCGCTGTGTGTCCGTCTTCATGGGTTCCTCCTCGGGAACACGACTTCCTCGTCGATTCGGTGCTGGGTCCGGCACGGGGGGCCGGGTCCGCGGTCGCGCTGAGTCGGCATCGACCGGGCTGCACTCAGAGTAGGCGAAATCGATTTCAGACACAAGACGCTCTTCGCGGATTCACTTCCGAACTCGCGACCTGGGGCTGAGGCGCTTCGCGACGGAAATCGATTTCAGGCACTATCGGACTGATCCCGGGCGCGCGGACGGCGCCCGCGGCGGCGCTCAGCGGGCGCTGTCGTCCGGGTCGTCGGTGAGGTCGTCGGGGTGCTCCGGAGTGTTCCCCCACGGCCGCCACAGCACGACCTCGGTGGAACGGCGGATCCGGCGGCCCGAAGGGACGGCCATGACGGATCCGGACGTGCCTGCGGCGAACACGCGCAGACCGGGACGGTTGGCGCGCTCCTCGCGCAGTGCGAGCTCGAGCTCGACCACGCGGCGGTGCAGCGTGCGCACCTCGTCCTCGAGGTCGAGGAGGCGCGCGATCGCGGGCAGGCTCATGCCCTCGCTGGACAACTGGGCGACCTCGCGCAGCTGCTCGATGTCGCGCATCGAATAGCGGCGGGATCCGCCTCGCGTCCGGCCGGGCACGACCAGGCCGATCCGGTCGTACTGCCGCAGGGTCTGCGGGTGCATCCCGGCGAGTTCTGCGGCGACCGCGATCGCGAAGACCGGGGTGTCGGCACTCATGCGCTCATCGCCCACGACGCGTCCCCTTGCTCCCTTGTCCGCTCCCGTCGCGAAAACTGCCGGAATTCCGCTCGGAAAGCGGCAGCTTCTGCGACGGGAGCCAGATCAGGGGGTCGCTCATCACGCCCGCGCCTTCGCCAGCAGCTCGGTGCGCGGGTTCTCCGCGGGCTCGGCCGCGCGGAAGCGCTCCAGCGCCTCGCGCGCGGCGTCGTCGAGGTGCGACGGCACGGCGACCTGGACCTCGGCGAGCAGGTCGCCGGTGCCCTTGGACGTCGTGACCCCGCGGCCCTTGACCCGCAGCACTCGGCCCGACGGCGTGCCCGCCGCGACCTTGAGCTTGACCGGATCGCCGCCGAGCGTCGGTACCTCGATGGTGGCGCCGAGCGCGGCCTCGGTGAAGGTGATCGGCACGGTGACGCGCAGGTTCAGCCCGTCGCGGGTGAACACCGGATGCGGCTTCACGGCGACCTGCACCACGATGTCGCCGTTCTCCCCGCCGTCGGGCGAGGGACGCCCACGGCCGCGGAGCCGGATCTTCTGCCCGTCCTTGACGCCTGCGGGGATCTTCACCTTGAGCGGCCGGCCGTCCTCGCCCTGCAGCGTCACGGTCTCGCCCTGCACCGCGGTCGCGAACGACAGCGTCGTGCGGGCCGTGACGTCGGCGCCCTTCTGCGGGCCGCCGAAGCCCCGGTAGCCGCCGGACGGCTGACCGAAGCGCCCGGAGCCGAAGGATCCGCCGCCCTGGTTGAACATCGCGAAGATGTCGTCGAAGTCGCCCTGCTGCCCGCCACGGCCACGGCCGAACGCGCTGAACACGTCGTCGAAGCCGCCGTTGCCGGCGCTCCCCGGAGCCGTGAAGCGCGCGCCGCCGGCGCCCATGGCGCGGATCTGGTCGTACTCGGCGCGCTGCTCCTTGTCGGAGAGCACCGAGTACGCCTCGCTGATCTCCTTGAACTTCGCCTCCGCCGCGGCATCGCCGGCATTGGAGTCGGGGTGGTACTTGCGCGCGAGCTTGCGGTAGGTCTTCTTCAGATCCGCCTCGGACACGTCCTTCGAGACGCCGAGGGTCTTGTAGAAGTCCTTGTCGAACCAGTCCTGGCTAGCCATCTGCTAAGCGGTCCCTGAGCCTGCCGAAGGGTCAGCGGGAACGGCGACGACGACCTTGGCGGGACGCAGCTCGACATCGCCCAGGCGGTAGCCCACCTCGACGACCTCGAGCACGGTGGCCTTCTCCACACCCGGAGTGGGCTGCTGGAAGATCGCCTCGTGCTGCTGCGGGTCGAACTCGTCGCCCTTCTCGCCGTAGGAGACCACGCCGAGGCGCTCGACGACCGAGCGGACCTTGTCGGCGATCGCGGCGAAGGGGCTTCCTTCCTCCAGATCGCCGTGCGCGGCGGCGCGGTCGAGGTCGTCGAGCACGGGGAGCAGGCCCTTGGCGGCCTCGCCCTTCGCGCGCTGGATCTCGATACCGCGCTGCTCCTCGGTGCGGCGACGGTAGTTCGCGTACTCGGCCTGAAGGCGCTTGAGGTCGACGAGCAGAGTGTGCTCGGCGTCATGGAGGGCCGCATCCTCCACAGCGTCCTCGGCGAGCGCGTCGTCGTTCTGAGCGATGTTCAGGATGTCGTCGACCGTGAGCTCTTCGGCGTCATCGGATCCTTCGACGGGCCCGAGGCCGGACGCGTTCGCGTCCGACCCCTGACCGCCGACCTCACGACCCTCTTCGGGCTCTTCGAAGTCCTTGGGATCCGTCATCACTTCTTCTCGTCCTCGTCTTCCACGACCTCGGCGTCCACGACGTCCTCATCGGACGCCGCGCTCTCGCCGGCCGGGGCGCCCTCGGAGGCACCGGGGGCGGCCGCGTCGGCCTGGGACTGCGCGTAGATGGCCTCGCCCAGCTTCGACTGCGACGCGTTCAGCTTGTCGAACGCGGTCTTCACGGCCTCGTCGTCCTCGCCGGCCAGCGCGGTCTTCAGTGCGTCGACGTCGGCCTTGACCTCGGTCTTGACGTCCTCGGGCAGCTTGTCCTCGTTCTCCGAGATGAGCTTCTCGATCGAGTAGGACAGGGTCTCGGCCTGGTTGCGGACCTCGGCCGACTCACGGCGCTTCTTGTCCTCGGCGGCGTGCTCCTCGGCCTCGCGCACCATGCGGTCGATGTCGTCCTTCGAGAGCGACGAGCCGCCCGTGATGGTCATCGACTGCTCCTTGCCCGTGCCCTTGTCCTTGGCGGACACGTGCACGATGCCGTTCGCGTCGATGTCGAAGGTGACCTCGATCTGCGGGATGCCGCGCGGAGCCGGCGCGATGCCGGTCAGCTCGAACGTGCCCAGCGGCTTGTTGTCGCGGGTGAACTCGCGCTCGCCCTGGAAGACCTGGATCGCGACCGACGGCTGGTTGTCGTCGGCGGTCGTGAAGGTCTCGCTGCGCTTGGTCGGGATGGCCGTGTTGCGCTCGATGAGCTTGGTCATCATGCCGCCCTTGGTCTCGATGCCGAGGCTCAGCGGGGTGACGTCGATGAGGAGGACGTCCTTGCGCTCGCCCTTCAGGACACCGGCCTGGAGAGCTGCGCCGACGGCGACCACCTCGTCCGGGTTCACACCCTTGTTGGCCTCCTTGCCGGCCTCGCGCTTGACGAGCTCGGCCACGGCGGGCATACGGGTGGATCCGCCGACGAGCACGACGTGGGCGATGTCGCCGACCTTGATGCCGGCCTCGCGGATCACGTCCTCGAAGGGCTTCTTGGTGCGGTCGAGCAGGTCCTTGGTGAGGTCCTCGAACTTCGCGCGGGTGATCGTCTCGCTCAGCGACACGGGGCCGTTCTCGGTGAGCGACAGGTACGGCAGGTTGACGCTGGTCGACGTCGAGGAGCTGAGCTCCTTCTTCGCCTGCTCCGCGGCCTCCTTGAGGCGCTGCAGTGCGATCTTGTCGCCCGAGACGTCGACGCCGGTCGAGTCCTTGAACTGCTTGATCAGGTAGTCGACGAGGCGCTGGTCCCAGTCGTCGCCGCCGAGGCGGTTGTCACCGGCGGTGGAGCGCACCTGGATCGTGGAGAAGTCGTCGTCCTTGCCCACCTCGAGCAGCGAGACGTCGAACGTGCCGCCACCGAGGTCGAAGACGAGGATGAGCTCGTCCTCCTTGCCCTTGTCCAGACCGTAGGCCAGGGCCGCGGCGGTGGGCTCGTTGATGATGCGCAGGACGTTGAGGCCCGAGATCTCGCCGGCCTCCTTGGTGGCCTGACGCTCGGCGTCGTTGAAGTACGCGGGGACGGTGATGACCGCGTCCGTCACAGTGTCACCCAGGTACGCCTCGGCGTCGCGCTTGAGCTTCTGCAGGATGCGCGCGGAGATCTCCTGCGGCGTCCACTTCTTGCCGTCCACGTCGAACGACCAGTCGGTGCCCATGTGGCGCTTGACCGATGCGATCGTGCGGTCCACGTTGGTGACGGCCTGGCGCTTCGCGGTCTCGCCGACGAGCACCTCCCCGTCCTTGGTGAAGGCGACCACCGAGGGGGTGGTCCGGAAGCCTTCTGCGTTGGCGATGACCTTGGGCTCGCCGCCCTCGAGGACGCTGACGACGGAGTTCGTCGTACCGAGGTCGATACCGACAGCACGTGCCATTTGTTTTCTCCTTCAGTCGGAAGTTTCTGGGAAAGTCTGCGCGATCCCCTGTTCCGCCGGAGAAGATCCCTCCGAAACCTGAGTCGCGATGACTCAAGGGTACGCCCGACGTCAAGAGTTGTCAACAAACTTGATACCAGTCGGCTCAAGTTTGAGTGCAGATAGTCCGCCTCGTCGTGAACCTCAGGCCCCGAGCGCGTCGACCGTCGCGTCGTCCAGCGTGAGGACCACCTCCTGGTAGGAGGCGATCATCGCCAGCACCTCTTCGCGGTACCCCTCGCGCCACAGCGCGCTGCCGTAGAAGCGGTCCTCCTGCTCGTCCCGGTGGAGGGTCGAATCGAACGCGCGCATGAGGACGTAGGAGACGTCGTCGTGCTCGCTCGCGCCGTAGCGCACCACGCGGATCCCCTGATCGGCGAGCATCGGCATGACCTTCGTGTGGAAGAGGTCGTGGAAGCTCTGACGGGCACCGGGATGCAGGACGTAGGAGCGGATCTCGAGCACGGTCATGACGACTCCGGAAGAGGGCGGCGGGCGCGGATGACCGCCATCCTCGCACGGCACCCCGCGCCCGATCCAGACTCTTCCGCGGTCGGACTGCGGTCAGTGGCTCCCGCCGGGAGGGCCGATCAGCAGCAGGACCGCGAAGAGCGCGGCGACCGCGGCGACGATGAGCAGCGCGAGCACCCACGGACGGTGCAGGAACCACCGCATCGTGCGGTCGTACCAGGCCGCGTCGCGCGGATCCTCCGTCTGCTCCAGGCGCCAGTCGCCGGCGAGGCGGCCGCTGCGGTGCAGCCAGATCTCGGCGGGGATCGTGGCGTAGGGCACGATCGCGCTCGCGATCGCGAGGATCGCGACGCCGACGCCCCAGCGCTGGTGGAACGCGAGCAGCACCGCCGTGGCGCCGTAGGAGAGGAAGACGAAGCCGTGGATGGATCCGGCGATCGTCACGAGCACCGGAGGCAGACCCGTGGCGCGGCCGATCAGGGCGCCGATCAGGAGGGTCCAGGTGATGGCCTCCGCGATCGCGAGCACGCGGAAAAGGCGGGCGGGAGTGGTGAACACGTCTCTCCTCGGGTCGGGTCCCCTCCAGCGTAGGGATCGGGATCCTCCGGCCGCCTCCCGCGGGCCTCCACCTTTCGATGGGTCTTCGGATCCTCCCCTGGGGCTTCCGCGCGAGGGCCATGGACCCGTAGACTCGGCGGGCACCGGGATCGCCCCGGGATCCGAGGGAAGGAGCTGACGATGAACGTCTCTGTTGTCGCGCCCTTCGCCGACCTTCTTCCCTGAGGCCGCCCGCCCGATCCCTTCGCGAGCGGCCCCGACCCGGAGCCTCTCGTGATCCCTTCCTCCGCATCCTCGGATGCTTCTGCTTCCCTTTTCCTCTCCGCCGCCGATGACGACGATCTCGGCCTGTCCTTCGCCGATGTCGAACTCGGCGAGGGCCAGCGCTGGACCACCTGGCCCGCCGCGACGCCGACCGAGCGCGGTCCGCAACCACGCCCCGACTGGGTGGTGACCTCGGCCGGCGCGGTCGACACCGAGCTCGGCATCCTCAAGACCGGCAAGGAGGCCGACGTCTTCCTCCTCGAGCGCGCCGTGCCGGGCGATCCCGGCCAGCGCACGCTCCTCGCCGCCAAGCGCTATCGCGGCACCGAGCACCGTACGTTCCACCGCTCCGCCGTGTACACCGAGGGCCGGCGCACCCGGAACTCGCGCGACGCCCGCGCCCTCGCGAAGAAGTCGGAGCACGGCCGCGAGGTCGCCGCCGCACAGTGGTCGCTGGCCGAGTTCGAGGCCCTGCGCCGGATGTGGGAGCTCGGCGCTCCCGTGCCCTATCCGGTGCAGGTGAGCGGCACCGAGGTGCTCATGGAGTTCATCGGATCCGCCGGCGGCGCCGCAGCGCCCCGGCTCGCGCAGGTGCGGCACGATCCGGAGGCGCTCCCCGATCTGTTCGCGCAAGTCGCCGCGCTCATGCGGACCTTCGCCAGGGCCGGGGTCGCGCACGGCGACCTGTCCCCGTACAACCTGCTCGTCCAGGACGGCCGCGTGGTCGTGATCGACCTGCCGCAGATCGTGGACACCGTCGCGAACCCGCAGGGGCTGGACCTGCTGCACCGCGACTGCGTCAACGTGTGCGACTGGTTCGCCCGCCAGCGCCTCGACGTCGATGCGGAGGAGCTCTTCGGCGAGCTTGTCGCGGAGTCGTTCGGGTGACCCTCCCCCGTTCGGGGCGTGATCTGCCGGTTCGGGGCGCACCAGGACGCCCGAACGTGGCGGGACGCGCCCCAAACCGGACTTGCGGACCGTCACAAGACGCGGACGTCCATCGGAGTCGATGTCGGTGTGTGAAGGACTTCCGAACACCGCCCACGGACATCCGCATACACTCCGACCATGCCCCGCCCCGCACTGCTCGCCGTGTCGCACGGCACCTCGGACGCCGCCGGCGCCGCCGCGATCGCGCTACTCGTGCGCCGCGTCGCCGAGCGCCTCCCCGACGTCGCCGTGCACTCCGGTTTCGTCGACGTGCAGGAGCCGGATGCGCCGACGGCCCTGGCCGCGGTCGAGGGGCCCGTGGTCGTCGTGCCGCTGCTGCTGTCGCAGGGCTTCCACGTGCGGGTGGACCTGGGCGGCGCCGCCCGGGCACGCAGCGATGCGGTCGTGACGGATCCGCTCGGGCCCGACCCGCGGCTCGCGGAGGTGCTCGCGCTCCGGCTGGCCGAAGTCCCCTCGCCCGGCGCTGATGCTGATGCCGACGCCGATGGTCCGGTCGTGCTCGCCGTCGCGGGATCACGAGATCCGCGCTCCCTGCCCGATGCCGAGGCGATGGCGACGCAGCTGGGCGCTCGTCTGCGCCGCCCGATCGTGCCCGCCTACCTTGCGGCCCGGGAGCCGAGCCTCGCCGATGCCCTCGCCGCGCATCCCGGCGCCCCCGTGGCGACCTACCTGCTCGCGCACGGCTACTTCTTCGACGTCGCGGAGCGCGTGGCCGGATCCGCCCTCACTGAGCCGCTGCTGGACGACGGCGAGCCGCCCGCCCCGCTCGTGGACCTCGTGGTGGACCGTTATCTCGCGGGCGCCGCCCGGCTCGCGGCACCCGCCGAGGGGCCGGAGTAGGCGCCGCAGATCCTGCGTCCCGCGGCCGGAATCCTGGGACAGGATCCCGCGCGGCGAGCGGTTCGGACGCGCGCGGCGGCGCTCCATCCAACCGCATCCGCCCGTGAAGAATCTGCACCATGTCGAACAATGACGCTCCGTGTCGGAGGGTCTGACACAGACGGGCGCCCGGGCGGATCCGCACGTAGCTTGTCCGCATGTCTCCCGAACCGACCGCTGCCGTGCGCGGCGCACGACCGACGACCGACCGCGCCCGTCCGCCGCGCCCGTCGTCCAAGCCCAACGGTCAGTGGCAGATCGATGGCACCGCGCCGCTCAACGGCAACGAGGAGTGGAAGCAGGTCGACAACGGCCTTAGTGTGCGCGAGCGCATCGAGCAGGTGTACTCGAAGGGCGGCTTCTCGAGCATCGATCCGACCGACCTGCACGGCCGCTTCCGCGTGTGGGGTCTGTACACGCAGCGCAAGCCGGGCATCGACGGCGGGCGCACCGCCACGCTCACGCCGGAGGAGCTCGAGGACGAGTACTTCATGCTGCGCGTGCGCATCGACGGCGGGCAGCTGACCACCGAGCAGCTGCGCGTCATCGCAGGGATATCGGTCGATTTCGCGCGCGACACCGCCGACGTCACCGATCGCCAGAACATCCAGCTGCACTGGGTGCGCGTCGAGGACGTGCCGGAGATCTGGCGGCGCCTGGAGGCGGTCGGACTGCAGACCACCGAAGCCTGCGGCGACGTGCCTCGCGTCGTGCTCGGCTCGCCCGTCGCGGGGATCGCCGCCGACGAGATCATCGACCCGACCCCGCAGATCGATGAGATCACCGACCGTTTCATCGGCGACCCGGAGCTCGCGAACCTGCCCCGCAAGTTCAAGACGGCGATCACCGGACACCCCAGCCAGGACGTCGTGCACGAGATCAACGACGTCGCATTCGTCGGCGTCGTGCACCCGGAGCTCGGAGTGGGCTACGACCTCTGGGTCGGCGGCGCCCTGTCGACCACCCCCCGCCTCGGCGAGCGCCTCGGCGTGTTCGTCGCCCCCGAACTCGTCGCCGACGTGTGGCACGGGGTGACCAGGATCTTCCGCGACTACGGCTACCGCCGGCTGCGGAACAAGGCCCGGCTGAAGTTCCTGCTGGCCGAGTGGGGAACGGAGAAGTTCCGCCGGATCCTCGAGACCGAGTACCTGGAAGCGCCGCTGCCGGACGGCCCCGCGGCCCCGCAGCCGACCAGCCCCGGTGACCACGTGGGCATCCACCGGCAGAAGGACGGCCGGTTCTACGTCGGCGTCACCCCGCTCGTCGGACGGATCTCCGGCCCATCGCTGGCGAAGCTGTCCGACCTCATCGAGGAGCACGGATCGGCGCGGCTGCGCACCACCCCGCACCAGAAGCTCGTGATCCTCGACATCCCGGAGGACCGGGTCCCCTCGCTCATCGCCGGGCTCGATGCGCTCGGGCTGTCCTCGCGTCCCGACCTGTTCCGGCGCAGCACGATCGCCTGCACCGGCATCGAGTTCTGCAAGCTCGCGATCGTGGAGACCAAGGTGAACGCGGCCGCCGCCGTCGAGCAGCTCGAAGAGCGCCTGGCCGGCATCGACCTGCCGCACCCCATCTCGCTGCACGTCAACGGCTGCCCCAACTCGTGCGCCCGTATCCAGACCGCCGACATCGGCCTGAAGGGCCAGCTCGTCACGATCGACGGCGAGCAGGTGCCCGGCTACCAGGTGCACCTCGGCGGCGGACTGGCTTCGCCGCTGCGGGAAGAGGCCGGACTCGGCCGCACGGTGCGCGGGCTGAAGGTCACCGCCGACGGCATCGCCGACTACACCGAACGCGTCGTGCGCCGGTTCCTCGCCGACCGCGAGGCCGACGAGACCTTCGCCGTCTGGGCGCACCGTGCCGACGAGGAGGCACTGCAGTGAGCACGTCCGAACCGGTCGTTGAGCGAGCGCAGCGCCCTTCGTCTCGCTCCGCTCGCTCAGGATCCGACGAAGGACGTCCGGCCCGCCGCTCGATCGACGAGCTGCGCGCTCTCGCCGAACGCGGCGCAGCGGAGCTGCGCAGCGGAGCCGCCGACGAGGCCTCGCCCGCCGAGATCGTCGCCTGGGTCGCCGCGAACGTCTCCCCCCGCCTCGCCGCCGTCGCCTGCTCGATGGCGGACGCGACGCTCCCGCACCTCGTCGCCGAGGCGATCGGCGGCGTCGACGTGCTGTTCCTCGACACCGGCTACCACTTCCTCGAGACGACGTTCACGCGCGACGAGGTCGCCCGCACGCTCGACGTGCGCATCGTCGACGTGAAGCCCGCGCAGACCGTCCGCGAGCAGGACGCCGAGTTCGGCAAGGACCTGTTCTCCCGGGATCCGGCGCTGTGCTGCGAGATGCGCAAGGTCGCTCCCCTGCACCAGGCCCTCGGCGGCTACGAGGTGTGGTTCACCGGAGTGCGCCGCGAGGAGGCCCCCACGAGGGCGAACACGCCCCTGATCACGTTCGACGAGCGCAACGGACTCATCAAGGTGAACCCCGTCGCGGCGTGGTCCTTCGACGACCTCATCGCCTACGCCACCGCGCACGACGTGGTGGTCAACCCGCTCGTCGCGAACGGCTACCCCTCGATCGGCTGCGCGCCGTGCACCAAGCCCGTCGCCGCGGGCGAAGATCCCCGCTCCGGCCGCTGGGCCGGACTCGCCAAGACCGAATGCGGACTCCACGTATGAGCACCATCGACACCCTCGACCCCACCACCGAATCGGTCCCTGAGCGTCCCTCGTCGGTTCCTGAGCGAGCCGCAGGCGAGACGAAGGACGCTCGCTCGGGAACCGAGCGACAAGATGAAGGACTCACCGGACTCGACCTGCTCGAGGCCGAGGCGATCCACATCATCCGCGAGGTCGTGGCCGAGTTCGAGCGCCCCGTGCTGCTGTTCTCCGGCGGCAAGGACTCCGTGCTCGTGCTGCATCTCGCAGCGCGCGCCTTCGCGCCGGGCCGGATCCCCTTCCCCGTGCTGCACGTGGACACGGGGCACAACTTCGACGAGGTCATCCGGTTCCGCGACGAGACCGTCGAGCGCCTGGGCCTCACGCTCGAGGTCGCCCGCGTGCAGGACTACATCGACGACGGCCGCCTGGCGGAGCGTCCGGACGGCACCCGCAAC
Organism: Microbacterium sp. MYb64; assembly: GCF_002979495.1. Classification (NCBI taxonomy): domain Bacteria; kingdom Bacillati; phylum Actinomycetota; class Actinomycetes; order Micrococcales; family Microbacteriaceae; genus Microbacterium; species Microbacterium sp. MYb64. The sequence continues at coordinate 84,346 of NZ_PCOW01000010.1, forward strand.
GTGCTGCAGACGCAGCCGCTGCTCGACGCGATCGCCGCGGGCAAGCACGACGCCGTGTTCGGCGGCGCCCGCCGCGACGAGGACAAGGCGCGCGCCAAGGAGCGCATCATCTCGCTGCGCGACGAGTTCGGGCAGTGGGATCCGCGCAACCAGCGTCCGGAGCTCTGGAGCCTGTACAACGGCCGGCACACGCCCGGCAAGCACGTGCGCGCGTTCCCGATCTCGAACTGGACCGAGCTCGACGTGTGGCGCTACATCGCCCGCGAGCGGATCGCCCTGCCGCCGCTGTATCTGGCGCACGAGCGCGAGGTGTTCCGCCGCGACGGCATGTGGTGGGCCGTGAACGAGCACGCCCAGCCTCGCGAGGGCGAGCAGGTCGAGCGCCGCGTGGTCCGCTACCGCACGGTGGGAGACGCGAGCTGCACCGGCGCCGTCGAGTCCGATGCGGCGACCGTCGACCAGGTGGTCGCCGAGGTCGCCCGCTCCACGCTCACCGAGCGCGGTGCCACCCGCGCCGACGACCGGATCAGCGAGGCCGCCATGGAGGACCGCAAGAAGAACGGATACTTCTGATGAGCACCGACACCACCTCCTCGCGCCCCCTGCTCTCCCGCGACTCCCGCGAGACTCGCGACTCCCGCGAAACTCCAACTGGGCGACGAGACAGCGCCGCAGACGTGCAGTCTCGTCGCGGAGATGAAGTCTCGCGGTCAGGGGCGCGGGAAGCCGGGGGGCTGGGCGACACCACCCTGTTCCGGTTCGCGACGGCGGGATCCGTCGACGACGGCAAGTCGACCCTGGTCGGGCGGCTGCTGCACGATGCGAAGGCGATCCTCGCCGACCAGCTCGAGCAGGTCGCCCGCACCTCGGCCGACCGCGGCTTCGCGCACGGCGAGTTCGACTTCGCGCTGCTCACCGACGGCCTGCGCGCCGAGCGCGAGCAGGGCATCACGATCGACGTCGCGTACCGCTACTTCGCGACCGACGCCCGCAGCTTCATCCTCGCCGACTGCCCCGGACACGTGCAGTACACCCGCAACATGGTCACCGGATCCGCGACGGCCGACGCCGTGGTCGTGCTCATCGACGCGCGCAAGGGCGTCGTCGAGCAGACCCGCCGGCACCTCGCCGTGGTGTCGCTGCTGCGGGTGCCGCACGTGATCGTCGCGGTCAACAAGATCGACCTCACCGGCTTCGACGAGGACCGCTTCCGCGCGGTCGAGGACCAGGCGCTCACGGTCGCCGCCGAGCTCGGCCTCATCGACACGCACGTGATCCCGGTCTCGGCGCTCGAGGGCGACAACATCGTCGATCGGTCCGCGCGCACCCCCTGGTACGACGGTCCGACGCTGCGCGAGCTGCTCGAGACCCTCCCCGCCCGCCAGGCCGAGGAGGATGCCGCCTTCCGCCTCCCGGTGCAGACCGTTATCCGTCCGCAGGGCGGCGTCTCTGCGCTCATCGACGATGCGGAGGCCGAGGACCTGCGCGACTACCGCGGCTTCGCCGGTCGGGTGTCGAGCGGATCCGTCCGGGTCGGCGACCGCGTGCAGGTCTTCCCCGGCGGGCACGAGACGACCGTCACCGGGATCCGCGTCGCCGGCCGGGTCGCGGAGTCCGCGCACACCGCGCAGTCGATCGCCGTCACGCTCGCCGACGAGGTCGACGCCGCCCGCGGCGCCCTCATCGCGACCGCCGGCACGGTGCCGAGCGGGCATGCGGAGGCCGAGGTCGAGATCTTCCAGCTCGACGTGCGGCCGATCGCCCCGGGTGCGCGCGTGCTCGCCAAGCACGGCACGTCGACCGTGCAGGCGATCGTGACCGAGGTGCTCTCGCGCCGCGACCTGGACACGCTCGCCCTCGAGGACGCCGCCGAGCTGGCCGTGAACGAGATCGGCCGCGTGCGGATCCGCTTCGCATCCGCCCTGCCCCTGGAGCCGTACGCCGAGGACCGGGAGGGCGGCGCGCTGCTGCTCATCCACCCGGTCGACGGCGCCACCCTCGCCGCCGCGACCGTCGTCACGGCGGTGTAGTCGGGGTCGTCGAGCGCCCTTCGTCGGATCCTGAGCGAGCGGAGCGAGACGAAGGGCGCCTCGCTCGCTCAGGGGCCGGTACCTGAGCGAGGAGCGAAGCGACAAGACGAAACTCGCTCAACGACCAACAGAAAAGATCCCACCCAAGAACGCCTAAGGAGGCGACAGTGAATCGCAAGACCCGCATCAGCACGGCCATCACGACCCTCGGACTCGCGATGGCGATGCTCGCCGGCTGCGCCTCCGGACAGGCCTCCGCCGCCGACAAGGGCGAGAAGCTCGACACGCTGCGCCTCGGCTACTTCGCCACGGTCACGCACGCCCCGGCCCTGGTCGGCGTGAGCGAGGGCCTGATCCAGAAGGAGCTCGGCTCCACGAAGCTGCAGACCGAGGTCTTCAACGCCGGCCCCGCGGCCGTCGAGGCGCTCTCCGCGGGTGCGATCGACGCGGCCTACATCGGCCCGAACCCGGCGATCAACACCTTCATCAAGTCGGGCGGCGCCTCGGCGCGCGTGATCGCGGGCGCCACCAGCGGCGGCGCCTCGCTCGTCGTGCGCGACGGGATCAACAGCGCGGAGGATCTCAAGGGCAAGACGCTCGCCTCGCCGCAGCTGGGCAACACGCAGGACGTCGCGCTGCGCACCTGGCTCTCGTCGAAGGGCCTGAAGACGAACGTCTCCGGTGGCGGCGACGTCGCGATCACCCCGACCGAGAACGCGCAGACCCTCACTCTCTTCAAGAACGGGCAGCTCGACGGCGCCTGGCTTCCCGAGCCGTGGGCCTCGCGCCTGGTCGTCGAAGCGGGCGCGCACGTGCTTCAGGACGAGCGCGACCTGTGGCCCGACGGGAAGTTCCCGACCACGGTGCTCCTCGTCAGCAAGGACTTCGCCGACAAGCACCCCGAGGCGGTCGAGGAGCTCCTCGCCGGGCACCTCGACTCCCTCGACTGGATCAAGGCCCACCCGACCGAGCTTCCCGGCGTCGTGAACGCCGCCCTGAACAAGGCCACGGGCAAGCCCCTGGCCGACGAGGTGCTCACGAAGTCCCTTTCGGCAGTGTCGTTCTCCGCGGATCCGAATGCGGCCGCGTTCGCGACGCTCGTGAAGAACGGCGTCACCGCGGGCACGCAGACGAAGGGCTCGATCGAGGGCCTCTTCGACCTCACCGCGCTGAACGCCGCCCTCAAGGCACGGAACGAGCCCGCGGTCGACGACGGCGGGCTGGGAACGAAGAAATGACCGCCCCGCTCGCGCCGAGTTTCGACGGGGTCACCCCGGTCCTGCCACCGCCGGATCCGGTGGATCCGGCGGTGCGCCTCGCGCACGTCACCAAGCGGTATGGATCCGGCCCTGTCGTGCTCGACGACGTCTCGCTCGACATCGCGCCGGGAGAGTTCGTCTGCCTGCTCGGCGCGAGCGGCTGCGGCAAGTCCACCCTGCTCAACCTCATCGCAGGCCTCGAGCCCCTGACCTCGGGCTCGCTCAGCGCACCCGACGAGGGCGCGGCCGTGATGTTCCAGGACGCGGCGCTCATGCCCTGGTTGAGCGCCCGGCGCAACGTCGAGCTCGCCCTGCGCCTGCGCGGCGTGGCCCGTTCCGAGCGCCGGACCGAAGCCCTGCGCCTGCTCGGGATCGTGAACCTCGCCGACGCCGCGGACAAGCGCCCGCACGAGCTCTCCGGCGGCATGCGGCAGCGCGTGGCGCTGGCCCGCGCCCTCGCCCAGGACCGGCCCGTGCTGCTCATGGACGAGCCCTTCGCCGCGCTCGACGCGATCACCCGCGACCTGCTGCACGAGGTGCTGGAGAACGTGTGGCGCGAGACCGGTCGCACGATCGTCTTCGTCACGCACAACGTGCGCGAAGCCGCCCGCCTCGGCGAGCGCGTGGTGCTGCTCGGCAGCCGCCCCGGCCGGATCTCGCGCGAATGGCGCGTCGCCCGCACCCGCGGCCGCCGCATCGAATCGCCCGAGGTGTCGGCGCTGGCCGCCGAGATCACCATCGAGCTGCGGAAGGAGATCCGCCGCAATGCCTCTTGACACCTTCCCCTCCGCGAGCGCCGTCCCCCCGGGGTCGTTGAGCGAGGACGGCGCGCCGGCGCCGACCGAGACGAAACGCGGTGCGCTCGCGGGATCGCGCGCCACGGAGCGGGACGACGACCTCTCCCGCCTCGAAGCGGGTCTCGACCGCCTGCAGACCGTCGAGAGCGGATCCGGATCCCGCACGCGCGAACGACTGCGTGCGGTGCTGCCGCCGGTCGGCCTGCTGGTCGTGCTGCTCGCCGCCTGGCAGCTGTACATCGTGATCGCGAATCCCCGTCCGGACAAGGCGCCGAGCCCGCTCCAGGTGCTGGGCGCGCTGGGCGACGCTTGGCAGTCGGGCCGACTGCAGGAGGCCGTGCTCACGAGTCTCGAGCGCGGCGGCATCGGTTTCGTCGTCGCGATCGCCGTCGGCACGCCGCTCGGGCTGCTGCTGGCCGAGTGGAAGCTGCTGCGCCGTGCCGCAGGGCCGCTGATCTCCGGACTGCAGGTGCTGCCGAGCGTGGCGTGGGTGCCCGCGGCGATCATCTGGTTCGGGCTCTCCGACGCGACGGCGTACTTCGTGATCCTGATGGGCGCGATCCCCTCGATCGTGAACGGGCTGCTGGCCGGCATCGACCAGGTGCCGCCGCAGCTGCGCCGGGTGGGCACCGTGCTCGGCGCGAGCCGCTGGCAGGCCGCCACGGCGATCGTGCTCCCTGCGGCGCTGCCCGGCTATCTCGCCGGACTCAAGCAGGGCTGGGCGTTCTCCTGGCGCTCGCTCATGGCCGCGGAGATCATCACCACCGGCGGATCCATCGGGTTCGGCCTCGGGACCATGCTCAATCAGTCCCGCGAGCTGGCGGATCTCCCGGGGGTGCTCGCGACCATCATCCTGATCCTGGCGATCGGCATCCTGATCGAGCTGGCGCTGTTCGCGCCGCTCGAGCGGGCCGTGCTGCGCCGCCGCGGACTTCTGCTCGGAGGCGCATGATGACCAACGGAACCGTCACCCTCGTGGGTGCAGGACCCGGCGATGCCGGCCTGCTCACGATCCGCGGCCTGCGCGCCCTCGAGCGCGCCGACGTGATCGTCGCCGACCGTCTCGGCGCGCGCGCCGTGCTCGACCAGCTCGCGGCCGAGGGCGTGATCCTCGCGGCCGAGGTGATCGACGTGGGCAAGACCCCGGGGCACCACCCCGTGCCGCAGAACGAGATCAACGCCCTTCTCGTGCGGCACGCCCGTGCGGGGCGCGAGGTCGTGCGCCTCAAGGGCGGGGATCCGTTCGTGCTCGGGCGCGGCCGCGAGGAGGCGCTGTACTGCGAGGCCGAGGGCGTCGCCGTCAGCGTGGTGCCCGGCATCACGAGCGCGATCTCGGTGCCTGCCGTCGCGGGCATCCCGCTCACGCACCGGGGCGTCGCCACGGCCTTCACAGTCGCGAGCGCACACGATCCGATCGCGCAGCTGCCAGGCGGATCCGACCACACGGTCGTGCTGCTCATGGGCATCGGCACGCTCGCGCACACGGCGGGGGTCCTGGCCCGTGGCGACCGCGGGGCCGACTGCCCCGTCGCGATCGTCGAGGACGGCTACGGATCCGGCGAGCGCGTCACGATCGGGACGCTCGGCACGATCGCGGGCCTCGCCGCCGTGCGCCAGGTCCGCAACCCCGCCGTCGTCGTCGTCGGCGACGTGGTGCGCCTGAGCCCGTCCGCCACCCCCTCCCTTACCCGCGAGACTGCAACTCCGCGACGAGACAGCGCTTCTGGCGTGCAGTCTCGTCGCGGAGATGGAGTCTCGCGGTCATACTTCGCCCGAACCGACCGAAAGACCCTGCAGCCGTGACCGCTCTGAACACCTCCGCCCCGCTCCGCGTCGCGATCGTCGGCGCCGGCCCGGCCGGCATCTACGCCGGCAACATCCTCGCGAACGCCGTGGCCGCGCGCGCCGGCGGCAGCGCCGCCGACGACACCGGCGTCGCCGAGACCGGTGCCGCGCGCGCCGACAGCGGCGCCGTCGAGATCGATCTGTTCGAGTCGCTGCCCGCGCCCTACGGCCTGATCCGCTACGGCGTCGCGCCCGATCACCCGCGCATCAAGGGCATCGTCAACTCGCTGCACGAGATGCTCGACGCGCCCTTCGACCGGTCCCTGAGCCTGTCGAAGGGCAGGGACCGTTCGGATGGGGACCGCCGCACGATCCGCTTCCTCGGCAACATCGAGGTCGGCCGCGACGTGTCCCTCGACGAGCTGCAGGCCCGGTATCACGCCGTTGTGCTCGCGACCGGCGCGATCCGCGACGCCGCCCTGCGCATCCCCGGCGTCGACCTGCCCGGATCCTACGGCGCCGCCGACTTCGTGTCCTGGTTCGACGGCCACCCGGACGTGCCTCGCTCCTGGCCGCTCGTGGACGAGCAGGTCGCGGTGATCGGCAACGGCAACGTCGCGCTCGACGTCGCCCGCATCCTCGCCAAACTGCCGGAGAATCTGCGCAGCACCGAGGTGCCCGACAACGTGCTCGCGGGGCTCGAGGCCTCCGCCGTCACCGACGTGCACGTGTTCGGCCGCCGCGGGCCCGCCGACATCAAGTTCACCCCGATCGAGCTACGCGAGCTGGGCGAGGTCGCCGGCGTCGACATCATCGTCGACGACGCGGACTTCGCGGGCGTGGATCCGGCCGCCGCGCCCAACAACCAGTTGAAGGTCATGCTGCGCACCCTGAACGCGTGGCGCGATCGTCCGGAGAACCGCGGCGAGAGCACAGGGGCGACCCGGCGCCTGCACCTGCACTTCTGGCATGCTCCCGTGGAGATCGCCGGATCCGATCGCGTCGAGTCGGTGCGGTTCGAGCGCACGGCGCCGGCCGAGGACGGATCCGTCTCGGGCACCGGCGAGTTCGTCGAGTACCCGATCACCGGCGTGTACCGGGCCGTCGGCTACTTCGGTTCGCCGATCGTCGATGCGCCTTTCGACGCGCAGCGCGGGGTCGTGCCGAACGAGGCGGGCCGCGTCGACGGCGTTCCGGGGCTCTATGCGACGGGCTGGATCAAGCGCGGCCCCGTCGGGCTCATCGGGCACACCAAGTCCGACGCGACCGAGACCATCGCGAACCTGCTCGAGGACGCCGAGGCCGGCCGCCTCGTGGCACCCGCCGAGACCGCCGACGTGCGGGAGCTCCTCGCCGAGCGCGAGGTCGAGGTGACCACGTGGGACGGCTGGCTCGAGCTCGACGCGCACGAGCGCGCGCTCGGCGCCGCGCACGCGCACACCCGCGAGCGGGTCAAGGTCGTGCCGCGCGAGGAGCAGGTGGAGATCTCGCGCAGCGGAGCACTCACCCGATGACGTACGTGATCGCGCTGCCCTGCGTGGATGTGAAGGACCGTGCATGCATCGACGAGTGCCCGGTCGACTGCATCTACGAGGGCGAGCGCTCCCTCTACATCCACCCCGACGAGTGCGTCGACTGCGGCGCCTGCGAGCCCGTCTGCCCTGTCGAGGCGATCTACTACGAGGACGACCTCCCCGACGAGTGGACCGACTACTACAAGGCGAACGTCGAGTTCTTCGACGAGATCGGATCCCCTGGCGGCGCCGCCAAGGTCGGCGTGTACGCCTTCGACCACCCCGTCGTGGCCGCGCTCCCGCCCCAGGCGGACGGCCATGACTGACGACGTCTACGACGTGCTCATCGTCGGCGGAGGGCCTGCCGGGCTCTCCGCCGCGCTGAACCTCGCCCGCTCGCTCGCGCGCGTGCTCGTCGTCGACGCGGACCGGCCTCGCAACGCGGCGACCCTCATCTCGCACGGATTCCTCACGCGCGATGGGATCCCCCCGCATGAGCTGCGGCGCGTCGCCCGCGAGGAGCTCGCCGCCTACCCCCAGGTCACGATCCGCACCAGGGAGCGCGTGTTCCAGATCGAGGCCGAGGGATCCGGATTCGTCGCCGAGATCGGCCGACGTGCGCCGGAGGCCAGGGTCGCCGCGCACCGCGTGCTGCTCGCCACCGGCCTGCGCGAGACCCTGCCCGACGTGCCGAACCTGCGCGGCTTCTACGGCGTGAGCCTGTTCAGCTGCGCGGCCTGCGACGCCTGGGAGCTGCAGGGCCGCACGCTCGCACTCATCGGCGAGACGCCGGATCTGGCCGCCCGCGCCCGGCTCATCGCGCGGTGGACCCGCGATCTCACGGTCTTCACGAACGGCGCCGACGTGGTCGACGCCGCGGAGGAGGCCGAGCTCGCGGCCGCCGGGATCGGAGTCGAGCGCAGCCCGATCGCGGAACTCCACGGCGAGCGCGGCGCGCTCACCGGCATCCGCCTCGCCGACGGATCCGAGCACGCGGTCGAGGGCGGCTTCGTGCGCCCGGAGTGGGAGACCGACCTCTCCTTCCTGCCCGCGCTCGCACCCGACCTCGACGCGCACGGCCACCTCGCGGCGGACCGCTCCGGCCGGACCAGCGTTCCCGGTCTCTACGCCGCGGGCGACGTCGCCTCTCCCGGACCGCAGCAGCTCATCGTCGCCGCGGGTGCCGGCGCCAGGGTCGCCGCCGTGATGATCCACGACTCGATCGGCGTCGCGACGGCGCACTGACCCGGCGGGGGAATGCTCCCGCCGGCAATCGTGCAGGACGGGTGCAGGTCTGCAGGACAGATCCGCGGATCCTGTCCTTCGAAGGTGAATCCGTCCTCCAGAACTGAACACGGACGGCCGCCCGGCAACCCCGTACGTTCTGGGCCGATCACGCGCAGAGCGGATGCGGAGGGATCCCCGCTTCCTGCGCGCGTTGCACGAGTTCCCGGTCGAAGCTGAGCATCGAGTCGACGATGCCCTCGAGCTGCAGGACCGTGGCGAGGTGCAGCGCATCCAGCGCTCGCAGCCCGGATCGCGCCTCCAACGCCGTCGCGAGGACGCCGTCGTCAAGAGTGAACAGGGAGATCCGCGAGAGGACCCGCGATATCCGCTCCTCTTCGCCTCCGCGACGCTGCAGTGCGACGGCGAGCTCCAGTTCGAGCAGTCGGGATGACACCAAGGGCTCCGTGCCGGCGAAGAGATCCCGCATCTCCTGAGTCAGCTCCTCGACGATGAGCACCTTGACCGCTGCGGACGTGTCCAGGTAGATCATCCGTTCTCCCCACGGATGTCGTCCATGATCTCCTCCGTCGTGGCTCCGCTCCACATCGGCGTGATCGCCACGCCTCCGCTCGCGACCGCCGGCCTGATCTTCCCTTCGGCGACCAGCCGGTCCCAGGCGCTCTCGCGCGGCGGGCTGATCTCCGCGATCGGCCGACCGCGCTCCGTCACGGTGATGTGCTCACCGGACGCGACGCGCGCCAGGACGCGCGCCGTCTGCTGGTTCAACTCCGTCTTCGTCACGGTTCCCATGCGACCACGGTACGCGGAAACTAGTAGAAGTACTAGATATCCACGCCGCCCACCGCACCGTGTCCCACTTTCGGCGGCGCTGTGTCCCACTTCTGGTCGGACGGGGGTGGATATCGCAGCCAGAACTGGGACATGGTCGGTGAGCGACGGCCCCGAACCCGGCCGTCACCCGCCCCACCTACACACTGCACGCGCCCTCTGTGAAGGGCGTTCCTCCTATCGTGCGAGGAGAGCACGTCGCCCAATGGGGACCCACCGGGAAGCGGCGGGCGGGCTCTCGCGTGAGGACCGGGCCACCCGCCCGGTGCGCAGCCGGTGATGCTTTCTGGGGACGGCAGTCAGAGGGACGGGTTCGCGTTGTTGGGGACGACAACAAGCGACGTTCGGCGACCACTCGCCGAGACGATCGATGCGCACGAGCGGCTTGCCGCGGAGTTGGGGACGCTGGGATGGGATCCGATCCTGGTGTCGGACAGCACCAGGATCCAAGTCGAGCAGCTGGGCGACAGCGGCTCGAGCGTGACCCGCGTCTGGAGCACGCCGCTGGCCGTGCGCTGGCGGTCTCGGCAGGAGGCGAGGGGCTGGCGCGCGATCCTGATGGTCGACGGAGCCGGCGAGTTCCGCAGCGCCGGTCGGCGACTGGCGCTGAACGAGGGCGAAGTGCTGCTCACCCGCGATCCCGGGCTCGAGCTCCACAGCGCCACGACGACCGCGATGATGACGGCCACGGGCTCATGGACCCCGGTCATCGAGGCGGCTTTCGGCCTCGTGCGTGACGCGACGACGGCGCTCCGCCCATCACCGGCCGCAGCTGCGCTGTTCGCGGCCTTGATCAACCAGGGCATCGCGGGAGGGGTCGCGGTGACGGACCCCGGCTTCACGGGGTACTGGAGAACCGTCGAGCACTCGGTGTCGTTCCTCGCGCAGTCGGGCGGCAGCTGGGTCCCCGAGGGCCTCTCCCCGGTGAACGCCGAGCTCTTCCGTCGTTCCCTGCGCTTCATGGAGCGCAACTACCATCGTGCCGATCTGTCGATCTCCGAGATCAGCGGGGGCGCCTTCACCTCCGTCTCGACGCTGTTCCGAGCGTTCCGCGCGGCGAACACGAGCCCGCACGCCGTGCTGAGGCACCTCCGCACGACCGCCGCGAGGCACGACATCGCACAGAGCGGCGACCTCGCGGACTTCGCCGCCATCTCGCAGGAGAACGGGTTCCGCTCGTCACGGTCGATGAGGGCGGCGCTCGCGAGCTGAGCTTCCGCACGTCACGACTCCGAACCCGACCGTTCCTCGCGCAGCGCCTTGCGCAGCGCTCGCCCGGTGCCGAACCCGGAGGCGGCAGCCACGGCGGCGGCCTCAGCGGGGGTCGCCAATGGCGGGAGCAGCATCACGGCGTGACGGACCCGCGTCTGCTGAAGCACGCGCCGCGGAGTCGTGCCCTGAGCGGCGAACGCCCGATACAGCTGGGAGGTCGAGACGCCGAGGTGCACCGCGATCTGCGCCGAGGTGAAGGCGGGATCGGCGTAGCGCTCGGAGATCAGCGCGGCGGCCTTCTCGATCAGGGTTCGCGAAGCGTCTCCTTGCCGTGAGGGCACCACCGTGCTCAACAGAGCGGATGTCGCGGAATCGATGGCGGCGAGCCAGGCGTCGAGCCCGAGAGCGTCCTCCACATCCCGCTGCTCGAACGTCGCGTTGACCATGGCAGTGAGCACCGCGGCATAGTGCTCCGGCGGCCGCAGGTGCCGGGGGACCTCGTCGGGCGATGCGCCGGGAGGCAGGATCCGGCTCCACCGATGCGACACGTGGATCGCCGCCACGGGCGTCGACGCGAGGATCTCGGCGCCCCTCGACGCGTCATGGATGAGGAGGGTCCCCGGCTCGAACGGCTCGGATCCGCCGTCGGCCGCGCTGACGCCGCTGCCCTCCACGATCAGGGACGCACGGAACCGGCTCGGATCCTCGACCGCGATCGGTCTGACGGCGTACCGACACGGCGTGTGCCAGATCCGCGCCACCGAGAAGTCGTCGGCGAGCAGCAGATCGCCTCCTGCGCGCAGGTTCGCGGGGACATCATCGAGCTCCCATCCGACCCGGGAGAAGAGCGCCACGGCGGCCGCGCCATCCTCATCGAGGTCGAAAAGTGCCTGCATGTCGATCACGCCGGAACGGCTCCCCCTTCTCCTGCACCGCACGGCTCCGAACCACGCGGATGTTCGCGATGAGGGTTTCAGATTGGCACAGACCGCGAGAGAAATCGCACGACCAGGGCAAGTGGAATTCTGACGTCGCCCGCGAGCAGATTCGACACCTTCTTCCCCACGTGTGCACCCGATGTTCCTATTCCGCCGCCCGATTCGGTCGGCCGAACCCGTCGCCTCAACGATGTGGATGACCCGAGCAGGCCGAACCGCCGCCCACCGCGACTCCCATCCGCGGAACGCGTCGTCGGTCGCGCCCGCGCGGGGTTCCGAACCCGACGATGACATCAGGAGTACTCATGCAGGATTTCCAGGGCCCGCGACAGGTGACCCGGCGGACCATCGTGAAGGGTGCCGCCTGGTCGGTGCCCGTGATCGCCGCCGCAGCCTCCGCTCCGCTGGCCGCCGCGAGCACCACAGGCACGCCCGGTTTCACCGAGACCCACACCTTCCTCAACTTCAACTACGAGGCGTCGAAGTGGTGCGCGAACGGTCAGGCCTTCCGGCCCGCCTCCATCGACGGCAGCATCGCCGATGGCTTCGTGTTCCAGTACAACGATGCGAGCGGAAACCCGCTCGCAGGCAAGAACATCACGCTGGTGATCGACCGCCAGAACTCCGGATCCTTCTGGTTCGTGACCGATCCCTTCGCCGGCGATGCCCGTGGTGCGCAGCTCACCACGATCACTCTGCAGACCGACGCGAACGGCACGCTCAAGCTCGACAGCTCCGTGCCCGGCATTCCCGTGTCCGGCAGCCCCGCCTACAGCAACTGGGGCTACCTGCGCTACGGCTCCGGATCGAGCAACGCCAACCTGTCGCTGCAGGCGTGGCCCACAGAGGATCCGTCGAAGATCATCGTCCTCGATATCTCGAACGGCTCGGAGGGCAAGCACCCGCACCCGGGCAACAAGACGCGCAACTACGACGGTGGCCAGGCCTGCTGACGTGATGCGCGCCTCACATCCGCTCCGCGGACGGTAAGGCGCTCCACCCCACTGTTCCGGTGGCGGGGTCCTTCCCTCCCTGCACCCCGCCACCGCCACCGCCACCACTCGCCCTGAGGGGATGCTGATGTCACGTCGTTCCCTGTTCTCCCCCGGCGCCATCACCGGGACGAATAGGTCGCCATTGTGTCGCTCGAGGTTCGGTGAAGTCCTGTGAGGCGGAAGAATCTGGGCATGTCAGACGATCCACCCACGGGAGCCTTCGCCTCGGCTCTGAGCGCGGCGCTCGCGCGCAAGCAGATCCCCCTGTCGGAGTTGCGCGACCGGCTCATCAGTCGCGGCCACTCGATCTCCCTCACCGCGCTCTCTTACTGGCGGTCAGGGCAGCGGCTCCCCGAACGACGGCCTTCCCTCGAGGCGCTCCCCGCGCTCGAATCGATCCTCGACCTCCCCGCGGGGTCGCTGTCGAAGCTGGTTCCGGGACCGGTCGCGCGCCGGCTCGGACACGTCGAACGGTTCGACAGGCTGCTGGACTATCCGGTCAGGGATGCCGAGGACGACAGCAACCTGCTGGGCGAGAGTGACATCTCCCGGGTCATGACGCACGTCAGCGTCCGCGTCGGCCCGCAGCGCGAGATCCTCTGGGCCCGCATGAGGAGACTGGTCGTCGCCAATCGGGACGGGGTCGAGGGCTTCACGATCTTCATGGCGACCGATGCGGACACGGGAGCGGAACCCATACGCTTCGAGGCGCTCGCAGGCTGCACGGTTCATGAGGACCACCAGGCGGCCCACAACGTGAGACGAGTGAATCTGCGTTTTCCGCGCCCTCTGATGCTCGGAGAGTCGGCGCTCACCGAGGTCGAGACCGTCCAGGTGCACGAGGGAGGACTCGATCTGACGGACGACTACGAGATCCTGGCGGAGCAGAGACTCGAGGAAGCGCTGATCTGGGTGACCTTCGACCCGGACGCCGTCCCGCCCCGCTGCTGGGTGTACTTCTCGGAGGCCGGCCTGAAGCACGAGTGGCCCGTCGATCTGGACGGGACGTTCTCCGTGCACTACCGGCAGCGGGACTTCGGTCCCGGCGGCTTGGGCATCCGCTGGGAGTGGTGACCGCCTCAGATCCCCCTCAGGACCGCGACACGGCAGCGTCGAGCACCGCCACCAGCGGCTCCGGGATCCGGTCCGGCGGCAGGACCGCCACCACATCGGCCGCGAAATGCGCCTTGCGGCCGCTCGCGGTGCCGGCGAAGCGATGCAGCTGCGCCTCGACCGAGCGCACCCGCTGCGCCGGCTGCCCCTGGAAGACCCGGAACAGGGCCAGCTCACCGCGGGCGGCCAGCGTCTCCAGCACCAGCTCCGGACCGGCGGCGCGGATCACCTCGTCCTCGAGGTCGCGCTCGCAGCCGAAGAATCCCGCCCGGGCGATGACGGCCGGATCCGTCTCGCCCTCGGCCAGCAGTCCTCCGGCGATCAGCGCGCCGATCACGTAGCGCAGTTCGGCGGCGTCGTAGAGCCCGCGGACGGGCACCACAGGATCCCTCCGCTCCAGCCAGGAGCGCAGGTTCGTGATGCCGCCGAGCGAGACCACGTCCGCACGGAGGTCGTCCCCGCGAACGCGCGCGGCGGTGAGGAGGGCGAGCCGATCGCTCTCCCCCTCGACGAGCACGACGGGCAGCACCATCCCCCGACGGTACCCGGCACCGCGTGCTGCGGCGCCGCGGATCGCGGATCCCGCACCGGCGCGCCGCTACCTCTCGTTCACCGGCACGCACGAGACTTCCTGCATGAGCAACGGCGATCATCCCGAACCCCAGGCGACTGCGAACAGCGGCGCCGTCGCGGTCGTGGGCTTGGACCTCCGCGGCGACGAGCCGGCGCCGAAGAAGCAGATCTACTCCTGGGCGCTCTGGGACTGGGCGACGCAGCCGTTCCACTCGGTGATCCTGACCTTCATCTTCACCGCTCTGTATCTGACGACGAACGCGTTCCTGCCGCCCGAGCTCGCGCAACTCGACAAGACGGATCCGGCCAGGGTCGCCGGGATCGCGGAGCTCACGAGCGGCCTCGGGCTCGGCGGCACGATCGCCGGTCTTGCGATCCTGCTGCTCGCGCCCGTGCTCGGGCAGCGCGCCGACGCAGCAGGCCGGCAGAAACTGTGGCTCGGGATCGGCACCGGCGCCCTGATCCTGTGCATGCTCGGACTCTGGTTCGTCACACCGACGCCGTCGCTGTTCTGGCTGGGGGTCGCCCTGATCTCCGCCGGCGTCGTGTTCAGCGAGATCGCCTCGGTCAATTCGAACGCGATGCTCATCTCGATCGCGAGCCCCAAGACGGTCGGGCGGATCTCGGGCCTCGGCTGGGGCTTCGGCTATCTGGGCGGCATCGTCGCTCTCGTCCTGGTGATCGTGTTCTACATGTCGGACTGGTTCGGGCTCTCCGCGGACGGCGGGCTCCCGTTCCGCATCATCGCGGTCGGCTGCGCGGTCTGGGCGATCGCGTTCTCGATCCCGATCTTCCTGAACGTGCCGGAGCCGTCGCTCGGCCGTCCGGATCGGAAGGTCGGCTTCTTCGCCTCGTACGTACTGCTCGTGAAGGACGTGATCGGCCTCTACCGCAACCCCGGCACGCGCACGACGTTCTGGTTCCTCGTCGCGAGCGCGGTCTTCCGCGACGGCCTGAGCGCGGTCTTCACCTTCGGCGCCGTGATCGCGAGCACCGTCTTCGGCTTCGACTTCATCCATCTGGTGATCTTCGGCGTCGCCGCGAACCTGATCGCCGGTGTCTCCACGATCCTGGCAGGCCGCCTCGACGACCGCTGGGGCCCGAAGCGGCTGATCATCATCTCGCTCGCCTGCATGATCGTGTCCGGCATCGCGGTGTTCGCGCTGGTCGACACCGGCCAGGTCGCCTACTGGATCGGCGGTCTGATCCTGTGCGCGTTCGTCGGACCGGCGCAGTCCGCGGGGCGCTCGTTCCTGGCCCGGGTCACACCGGCCGGCCGCGAGGGCGAGGTCTTCGGCCTCTACGCCACGACCGGCCGCGCCGCGAGCTGGATCGCCCAGGGCGCCTGGACGGTGCTGATCGTCCTGACCGGGAACACCAAGTTCGGCATCCTCGGCATCGTCGCGGTGCTGCTGGTGGGCCTGCTGCTGCTCCTGCCGGTCAAGGAGACGCGGCGGAGCGTGCGGCTCTCGCACTAGGCCCGATCTCGGCGGAGAACGGACCGCGTCCGTCCGCCCGGCGGATCCCTACGCGTCGAGCGCGACCACCTGGCCCGGTGCCGCACCCGCGGCGCGCAGCCGATCGCGCATCGCCCGCGCAGCGAGAGCGTAGGGGCGCTCGTCCTGAAGGAGAAGCGAACGCGAGTTGGCCTCCTCGTTCAGCGCGACGAGCTCGAACGCCAGCTGCTCGGCATCCGCTCCGGCGTCGAGCTCCCCCGCCGCGATCCCGTGCCGCACCTGCGCCTCGACGTAGCCGTACCAGTCCACGAGGGCGGAGCGCACGGCGTCCCGCACCGGACCGGGTTTGGAATCCACGTCTGCGGCGGTCGCCGCGAAGAAGCAGCCGCCCGTGAAGACCCGGTCGCGGGAGTAGTCCAGGGCGTTGCGGAGCAGGGCCGACAGCCGCCGCACCCCGCGGGGCTCGACGCGTGAGCGCTCAACGATGAGCGCGGTGAAGATCTCCCGCGCGGCGGCGATCGTCGCGAGCTGCAGCCCCTCTTTGCTCTGGAACAGCGTCGCGATGCTGCTCTTGCCCCGCCCGGACGCCGTCGCCAGCCGCCCGATCGTGAGGCCGTCCAGGCCATCCACCGACGCGATGTCGGTCGCGCTCTCGAGCACGGTGCGCCGCGAGGCATCGCCGCGCAGGCGACGTCCGTCGGACGCCGGACCCGGTGCGATCCCGGTGCCGGCCGTTGCGTTGAGGGCGACTTTCGACATACCCCTAGTGTACGAACGATCGTTCGCTTATTCTACGTATGACCGTTCGTATTCTTTGTCCGAGGGGGAACCCATGCCCGCTTCCGCCCGCCTGATCCTCGGCGGCATCCGCGCCGCCGGCGCCGTGTCACCGCGCCTCGCCGGCCGCCTCGCCCTGCGCCTGTTCTTCACGACGACCCCGCGCATGGCCGTGCGCGACTCCGACCTCGCAACGCATCGGGACGCCCAGCGGGAGCGGATCCCGCTCCGCGGATCCGAGATCGCCGCGTACCGCTGGGGGCGCGGCGAGCGCGCCGTGCTGCTGATGCACGGCTGGCAGGGGCGCGCATCGCAGTTCGCCCCGCTCGTGCGCGAGCTCGTCGCCGAGGGCTTCCGGGTGGTCTCCTTCGACGCTCCCGCGCACGGAGACTCGCCGGGACGGAGCACCGACCTTCGAGACTGGGTCACCGCCGCGGAGCAGCTGCAGCGCAGCGACGGCCCGTTCCATACGATCGTCGGCCACTCCTTCGGCGGGCTCGCCGCCCTCACCGCCGCACGGACGACCGTGCCCGCCTCCCGCGTCGCGGTCATCGCCGGCGCCTCCGCGCCGACCGCGTTCCTCGCGGAGTTCTCCCGCATGCTCCGCCTCGAGCCCGCGGTCGCCGCGCGCTTCGAGCAGCGGTTCGGGGCGCGATTCGGCCTCGACCGGGAGGGGATCGCCGCGGCCTACGACGCGGTGCAGGACCCGCTGCCCTCCGGCACCGAGCTCCTCGTGGTCCACGACCGCGCCGACCGCCGCATGCCCGACGCCGATGCCCTGCGCCTGCACGCCGCGCACGCCGGCCGCTCGCATCTGCTTCGTACGGACGGATTCGGGCACAACCGCGTACTGCGGGCGGATCCGGTGCTCGACACGGTCGTCGCCTTCGCCGGCGCAGGGATCGCGGGCGTCACGGCATCGGAGCCGCAGGTCGCCACCGCCCCCTGAGCGGCACCCCGCCCGGTCAGCGCCAGTTCGCGGCGACCTTGGCGAGCAGGCGCGCGAACTCGGCCTGCTCCTCGGCCGTCAGCGCCGACATCGCGCCGCGCAGCGCCTCGCGCCGGTCGCCGCGGACGCCGCGCCCCATCCGCCGCCCCTCGTCGGTGAGCACGATCCGCGTGCGGCGGGCGTCGTCCGGATCCGCGTCGCGGCGCAGCCAGCCCCGCTCCACGCCCTGCTGCACGAGACGCGAGGCGCGCGGCTGATCCACGCCGATCGCCTCGCCCAGCGCGCTGACGCTGAGCGGCCCCGAGGCCAGCGCTTCGAGCATGCGCAGCCGCGCGGGCGCCTCGCCGCGCCCGCCACCCCAGGAGCCGGCGCCTCGCCCGTGCGGATCGGCGTGCGGACCGCCGTGATCGCCGTGATCGCCCCGGGCGCCGTGCGGCCCGCCGCGCCCGCGGAACCCCTCGCCGTACCGCGGGTCCCCGTCATGCATCCCGTGGCGGTGCTCGCGGGGCGGTCGTGGTCCGCGTCCACGCAGCAGGCCGAGCGCGGCGACGATCGCGTCGAGCGGATCCGGGTTCTCGGCATCGTGAGGCATCCTCCGATTTTACATGCGACTTGACATGGATCCCAATTGCATGTCACACTGCATGTACATGGCAGATGACATGGATCCGGAGAACCCGGAGAGACGGCCGCCACAGCGACGAGCCGCCGTCATCGCCCCGATACCTGAAGGACTTCGCATGAACAGCACAGACAACACCCCAGAGAACACCCCAGAGAACACGCCCGCAGACCGGAGCCGCCCGTTCGGCTTCTGGATCACCGCCGTCGACCGCCTGCTGGCGGCCGAGTTCGCCACCGCCTTCGAGGACGAGGGGATCACCCGCCGCGACTGGCGGATCCTCAACGCCGTCGACCGCACCGTCCCGCTCGGGCGGGACCTCCCCGACGGCAAGGTGCGCCACCTGGCCGCCCTCGGCTGGGTCGAGCCCGGCCCGGACGGCTGGACGCTCACTGCAGAAGGCGCCGCCGCCAAGGCGCGCCTGAGCACCGCCGTCGAGGAGATCCGCGCGCAGGTCGCCGGCGCCCTCGACCCCGAGGAGTTCGCCACGATGGCGGCCGCCCTCGAGAAGCTCGCCCGCGGCCTCGGCTACGAGGAGGGCACGCGCCTTCCCCGTCGTCGCGCCGGCGAGCGCCGGGGCGAGGGCCGCGACCGTCGTGAGCACGGGCACCGCGGTCGCGGTCACCGCGGGCACGATCGTCACCACGGCGACCACCACGAGGGAGAGTTCGGCGAGCGCTTCGCGCGCCACGGCGAGCGCCCCTGTCATGAGGACGGCTTCCGCGGCGGCTACCCCGGCGGCTTCGCACACGACCGCTTCGGCGGGCGTTCCGGCGCCGGTCGCGAGCGGTCGAACCGCGAACAGCTCCGTCACGAGCACCTCCGTCACGAGCACCGCTGCGGCGGGCACGCGGACGGCGAGCGCCTCCCCCGTGAGCACGGACGCGGCGAGCACCCGTTCCGCGGGCACGGTGCACCCGGTCACTCCCCTGCCCACCTCCACATCCACCTGCACGACGGCCGCCACCGCAACGGCTGACCTCGCGCGTCCGATCCGGCCCCTGCCCGCACTCCGCGGCGGGGGCCGGATCCTTCTGTCCAGCTCTCGGTCGACGACGCCCTCGTCCGCGGGGCGGAATAGAGCCCGCGGGTGCACGGTTTCCCTTTCACATGACCCTTATCGCTCCCGACCGGATGCCGCCGCTGCACGCCGTGCCGGACGTGGCGATGCAGGCCCGCGGCGCGGTCGACGCCCTCCTCGCGACCGTCGATGTCCGGCTGCGGCGGCAGGTGCGCATCGCACCGGATCCCGCCGAGACCATCGCCCTGGATCGCAACGCGCTCTCGGTCGTCTATGTCATCGAGGGCGCCGTGCACACCCGCTGCGGCGACAAGCCGATGTCGCTCGCGCACGGCGACGCCATGCTGACCCCCGGCCGGACGCCGATGTCGCTCAAGACCGACCCCGGCACGCGGATCCTGGTCTCCACGCTCATCCTCGCGCCCGCGGCCGCGCACGTCGCGGACGCACTGCCCGACATCGCCCTGGTGCGCGACTTCGCCCACCACGAGCCGGCCGCTGCCGCCCTGGCCGCGCAGGTGGGGCTCGACCTCACCGCGCTCCCGCTGGAGACCGCCGCGCTCGAGGAGGCGAGTCGCGACGGCGACGCCGTGATCTGCCGCATGATGGCGAACACCGTGCTGGCGTCGGTGATCCGCGCATGGGCCGCGCACGGCTGCGCCCCCGCGGGCTGGCCCGCGCGCACGAGCGACCCGTTCCTGGAGCGCGTGATCGAGGCGATCCACGCCGCGCCGGGACGCGACTGGAGCGTCGAGGGCATGGCCAGTGTCGGCGCCATGTCGCGGACGGTGTTCGCCGAGCGGTTCCGCGCCGCGTTCGGCACCTCGCCCGCGAGCTACGTGACCGAGGTGCGCATCCGCGCCGCGCAGGACCGTCTCGCGCTCGGCTGCCTGGTCAGCGAGATCTCCCGCGACCTCGGCTACAGCTCCGACGAGGGCTTCAGCCGCGCGTTCCGCCGCCGCACTGGGCAGACCCCGTCCGCCTGGCGCGAGGCCCGCACCGCCTGACAGCGGCCGGATCCGGTCGGATCCCCGCCTCGACGTCGAAGGACGATGGCCACTTCTGAGGATGGATCCGCTCGGATCCTCCTGCAGAGTCGCCATCGTCCTTCGGAGTTGCGGGGCCGACGCCCGGATCAGCGCTCCGCGCGGGCGCTGATCCGGCTCGAGAACCCGAACAGCACTGCACCGACGACGAGCACGGCCGCGCCGATCACGTAGACCTGACCGATCCCGATGCCGTCCACCAGCAGGCCGCCGATGCCCGCGGCGATCATGATCGCGGCCTGGAACCCCATGACCACCAGGCTCCCGCCCGCCTCGAGCCGGTCCGGCATGCGATGCCCGATCCAGGTGTTCACGATGAGCAGCCACGAGGCGAAGAAGAAGCCCCAGACGAACGCGACCACGCCGATCGCCCACAGCGATCCGACCAGCGCGTTCATCAGCAGCACCATTCCGGCGATCACGAGCGGGGTGATCACGGCGAGCGTCCGGTAGCGGCGGTCGACGATGACGCCGATCGCGATGTTCCCGATGAAGCCGCCGATGCCGAACAGGGCGAGCAGCAGGATGATCGTTCCCTCGGTGATCGCGCCGCCGCCCTCGTGGACCCGCTCGAGGGCGACCCGGATGTACGTGTAGGCGATGAAGTGCCCGAGCACGACGAGCACATGGCCGACCACGCCCAGACCGATGCCTCGACGACGGAACGTCTCGACCAGGGTCGACAACCGGGCGGTCCCTTCCGCGGGCACGCTCGGGAGCAGGATCCGCAGAAGGACCGCGAGGACGACGCTGGCCGCTGCGGCGATCCCGAACACCCCGCGCCAGTCGAGCACCTGGCTGAGCAGCACGCCCGCCGGCACACCCGCCACCGTCGCGAGCGATACGCCGGCCGAGTTGAACATCATCGCCCGGCCCAGGCGCTCCGGCCCGGCGATCCGCGCCGCCACCGTCACCGACATCGCCCAGAAGCCGCTCAGTGCGGCGCCCAGCAGCACGCGTGCGACGAGCAGGAGCGGCAGGTTCGGCGCGACCGCGACGATCAGATTCGAGACGGCCGCGCCGATCGCCATCCACACCAGCAGCGAGCGCCGGTCCAGACGGGGCAGCATGAGGCCGATGGTCGGCGCCACGATGAGCCCTGCGAGCGCCGTCACCGTGACCATCTGGCCGGCCTGGCCGGGTGTGACCCCGATCTCCGCCGCGATGTCGGTGAGCAGACCACCGGGGAGGAACTCCGCAGTGACGAGCAGCAACGCCGTCGCCATCATGGCGAGCAGGGCGCCGTAGTTCAGCCGGCGCGGGGCGGCGGCTGCGATCGTGGGCACAGGGGCGGTCGTGGTCATGCTTCCAGCCTTCCGTGTTCTTCGCGCGGGCGCCCGACCGTGCGTCCGGCGGATCCGACCGATCGTCCGGATCGGCCGACGCGCGCGAGCCCCGTGTTCGTCAGACGAGCGGCAGCACGGCCGGAAGCGCGGCGGCCGCGATCGGGAACGGCCATGCGGCGTTCCCGATGAGCACGGCGATCAGCACGATGGCGCCGACCAGCAGCACGACGAGGAACAGGAACACCAGCCCGACGAGCAGCGGGTAGTTGCCGCCCACGCCCTCCGGGGCGAGCGGCGGCGCTGGTCGCTCCGGCGGAAGCGCCGGGAGCGGCGGCAGCCCCGAGGCGGGACCCGGATCCTCCAAAGGAGCCGGATCCTCCACGGGAACCGGAGTGCGCGAGCCCTCGGCATCGGCGACGGCCGGCCTCCCGGGCGCGGGCACCGCCTCGCCGAACGCCGCGGGGTCCGGCGAGGCCAGGAGCTCCGCAAGCCCCGGAGTCTCCTCCGCCGGGGCGGCCTCCGCGGGCGGGGCGAGCAGGTCGGCGAGCGCCGTGCTCTCCTCGGCCGGAGCGATCTCGGGATCGGCCAGGAGGTCGGCCAGCCCCTCGCTCTCCACAGGGGCAGGGGCCAGCTCGGTGTCGCCGGCGGGCGGCGCCGCTGCGGGCTCCGGCGCGACGGACGGCTTCGGTGCGGACTGCGCGTCCGGGTTCGGATCCGTCTCGTCCGCGCTCATGTCAGCCTCCGGTGGATCCCGCGTCGGTGACGCCGACGTCGGTGCGATGGAAGTTCTGGAAGGAGCGTGACGCCGTCGGGCCGCGCTGCCCCTGGTAGCGGTTGCCGTACGGACCGGATCCGTAGGGGTTCTCCGCCGGAGACGACAGCTGGAAGAAGCACAGCTGGCCGATCTTCATGCCGGGCCAGAGCTTGATCGGCAGGGTCGCGACGTTCGCGAGCTCGAGCGTGACGTGCCCCGTGAAGCCCGGGTCGATGAAGCCGGCCGTGGAGTGCGTGATGAGCCCGAGACGCCCCAGCGAGGACTTGCCCTCGAGACGGGCGGCGACATCCTCCGAGAGCGACACCTGCTCGAACGTCGCACCGAGCGCGAACTCCCCCGGGTGCAGCACGAACGGCTCATCCGGCTCGACCTCGATCAGCCGCGTCAGTTCGGGCTGGTCCTCTCCCGGGTCGATGAACGGGTACTTGTGGTTGTCGAAGAGGCGGAAGTAGCGGTCCAGCCGCACATCGATGCTCGACGGCTGGATCATCGACGGTTCGAGCGGATCCAGTCCGATCCGTCCCGTGTCGAGCCCCGCCCTGATATCCCTGTCGCTCAGCAGCACGGTTTCAGCGTAGTCGGTGCCGTCACTGCGGATCGGTCAGGCCGTTGCGGAACGCGAACACGACGGCCAGCACGCGATCCCGCATGCCGAGCTTCTGCAGCACGCGGCCGACGTGGGTCTTGACGGTCGATTCGCTCAGCCAGAGCTTCTCCGCGATCTCGGCGTTGGACAGCCCCTGCACGAGCGCGTCGAAAACCTCGCGCTCCCGATCGGTAAGCACCTGCAGCCGGGCCGCGGCCGCGCGCCGGTCGTCCTCCCTCGCGCGGCGGGCGGGATCCTCCGCAGCGCGAGTGAGCGCGCCGAAGCGCCGCAGCAGCTCCGACGTGACCCGCGGGGCGAGCACGGCGTCGCCGGCGGCCACCGCACGGATCGCGGCGATGATGTCCTCGGCATCCGAGTCCTTGAGCAGGAAGCCGCTGGCTCCGGCGTCGATCGCGCCGAATGCGTAGGCGTCCAGGTCGAAGGTCGTGAGCACGAGCACCCTGATGCCGCTGCCGGACGAGACGAGCTCCCTCGTCGCCTCCAAGCCGTCCATGCGGGGCATCTGCACGTCCATCAGCACGACGTCCGGCTGGTGCACGTTCGCGAGCGCCACGGCCTCGATGCCGTCCTGCGCCTCTCCGACCACCTCGATGTCCGGCTGGGCGCCCAGCACCATCGCAAGGCCCGCGCGGATCAGGGCCTGGTCGTCGGCGATGAGCACCCGCACCGCCGTCATGACCCGCTCCTCGGCAGCGCGAGGCGCACGGTCCAGCCGCGGGCGCCCGCGGGGCCGGCGTCGAGCGTTCCGCCGTAGAGGGCGGCGCGCTCACGCATCCCCAGCAGCCCGCGCCCGACGCGGGCAGGGGCCGGCGCGGCCTCGGATCCGCTCGCGCGGCCGCGCTCCGGCGTGCCGCCGTGCCCCGAGCGCGCGCCCTCCGCCGCGACCGTCGCCACCGCACCGTCGTCGCGGATCTCGGCATGGATCGCCTCCTCGGCCACCCGCACCTCGACCCGCACCTGGGTGGGCGCCTCGGCGTGCCGGAGCGCATTGGTGAGGGACTCCTGCACCACCCGGAACACGGTCATCTGCAGCCCTGCCGGGATCCCCTGCGCATCGACGGCCGCGACTCCCGGGGCGTCTTCCCGCCCCGCCCGTCCCAGGTCCAGGTCCAGTCGCACCGGCAGCCCGATCCCTCGGTAGACCTCGGCGAGGCGAGGCAGGTCCTCGAGTCCCGTGCCGCTGCGCGCGGACTCCTGACCGTTCGGTCGTTCGAGCACCCCGAGCGCCCTCCGCATCTCGTCGAGGGAGGAGCGCGCGACGCCGCCGATCTGACCCACCGCCTCCCGCGCGCGGTCCGGATCCGCGTCGAACACGGCCCTCGTGCCGTCGGCCAGCCGCACGATCACGCTCAGCGAGTGCGACACGATGTCGTGCACGTCGCGGGCGATGCGCGAGCGCTCGGCGAGGGCGGCGAGCTGCGCCTCCTGATCGCGCTCATGCTCCAGGATGCGCGCCCGCTCCACGAGGGCCGCCACGTAGCGGCGGCGGTTGCCCGCGTTCTGCCCCCACAGCAGCGCGACCAGGAGCAGGAGCAGACCGAAGGCGGCCCAGGTCAGGGCGGTTTCCAGTCGCGACCCGGAGCGGTTCACGGGTGTGAAGCCGAACCCCGTGAGCAGGTGCACGGCGCTCAGCACCAGGGTCACCGCGTAGGCGACCGCTCCGGCGATCCACGCCCGGGACACCCTGTCGTACACGGCGATCGCGAACACCGCGTAGGCGACCGCGAACGCGCCCACATCGAGCGAGAACGGCAGCAGCACGAGCGGCAGCGTGACCGAGACGAGGAAGAGCAGCACCGGGTTGCGCCGGCGGAGAAGCACCATGGTCGTCGCGACGATCGCGACGACGACGAGCCCGAGGCCGAAGCCCCACGGCCCGACGGGTCGCGCCCCGATCGCGGGATCCGCGGATTCCGCCACGAACATCGGCACGGCCGTCAGCACGACCCAGCTGAGCGTCGTGAGCGCGTCGGCCACGTGCGGATGACGCTGCCAGCGCGACGCGGCGCGATCCAGGGCGCGCGCGGAGCCGTCGGTCACGTCGCCAGTCTCCCACGGTCCTCCGTCTCGCCCTCGGACGATGCCGGGTCCTGCTCGCTCTCGAACACCTCGACTCCGGCGGTGCGGCCCTGGCGGCGGGCCTCGCGACGCTCCCGCCGCGCCTGCCGGCGATCTCCGCGGCGCTCGTACAGCACGACCAGCGCCGGCACCAGCAGCAGCGTGAGCACGGTCGACGACACCAGCCCGCCGATCACGACGATCGCCAGCGACTGCGAGATGAACGCCCCGCCACCGGTGATGCCGAGCGCCATCGGGATGAGCGCGAAGATGGTCGCGCACGCGGTCATGATGATCGGCCGCAGGCGCAGTCGCGCGCCGTGCACCACGGCGTCGTCCAGGCCCGAGCCGTTCCTGCGGTACTCGTTGATGAGGTCGATCAGCACGATCGCGTTGGTGACCACGATCCCGATCAGCATGAGCATGCCGATCAGCGCCGGGATGCCGAGCGGCGTTCCGGTGATCAGCAGGCCCGCGATCGCCCCCGTCGCGGCGAACGGCACCGAGACCAGCAGCAGCAGGGGCTGCACGAGCGAGCGGAACGTCGCGACCAGCACGATGTAGACCAGGGCGATCGCGGCGAGCATGGCGATGCCGAGCTCCCCGAACGACTGCGCCTGCTCGGCGGCGGCGCCGCCCTCGTCCAGGCTCACGCCGGCGGGCAGGGAGACCCCGTCCACGGCCGTCTGCACGCCGTACGACGCTGTGGAGAGGTCCGCCCCCTCGGCGGGCGTGGCCGAGATCGTGACCGCGCGGGCGCCGTCGATCCGGGTGATCGTGGCGGGGGCCGAGACGACCTCCACCGCGGCGATGTCGCCGACCCGGATCGGCGTCGCGCGCAGGTGCTCGAGGTCGCGCTGCGCCTGGGTGAGCCGGTCGGTCTCGGCCTGCTGGCGCGAGCCGTCGGCGATCGCGGTGCGCGCCCCGGAGATCTGCTCGTCCAGGTTGCTGAGCCCGCTCTCCGCCCCGGCCACGGCCTGGGTGAGCTGCTGGACGAGCTTCTGGTACTCGAGCGCGCTGAGCTGGCCCTGCGTCGCGGGGTTCGCGTCGGCGGGCGGCGGCGAGGCGAGCAGCTGTGCGAGCTGCTCGCGCAGCGCGACCAGATCCTGCGCCCCCGAGGAGCGGGCGTCGTACAGCTCGGAGAGCTGCTCGTCGGCCTTGTTCTCGGCCTCCGTGCGTGCTTGGGAGGACATCGCCTCCTGCTCGCGCTGCAGCGCATCCGCGGCGTCCTTCTGCGTCTTCTGCGCCTGCAGCGCCGAGATCGGCAGGGTGAGCGCCTTGACCGCTTCCGGATCCGTCGCCGTCGACTGCGCGCGGACCACCAGATCCGTGGCGGTGCCGTCGATGCCGACGGAGCCGAGCCGCTCGCCCTGCACGGCGGCGGAGATCGCCGCACCCACCTCGGCGGTGGTGAAGCCCTGCGTCGCGGCGCGCGCCGGGTCGACCGAGACCTTCAGCACCGGAAGATCCGAGGCGAGATCGCTCTTCACCGTGCCGATACCGTCGACCTTGCCGAGGGCGGCGGTGAGCTTCTCGGACGCGGTTGCGAGCGCCTTCTCGTCGGGGCTCTTCACGATCACGTCGATCGAGGAGGAGGTGGTCTGCGTCGCCTGCGTCGACACGGTGATGCGGTCGGCGTCAGGGAGCTGGCCCACCGCGGTGCGGATCCGCGGCAGCACGGCCTTGGGGTCCGCATCCGCGGCGATCACGATGTCGAGCGTGACGGGAGCACCCTGCTCACCCGCGGTGGTGCGGTACGAGGCGACGCCGTCGAGATCGCGGACCTTCTTCTCCAGGGCGGTGGCCGCCTTGTCCGAGACGGCGAGCGTGGTGTCCAGCGGCATCGTCTGGGTGACGGTCACCGCGCGCTCGTCGGCGAAGCTGCCGAGCATGTCGGTCTTCAGGAACCCGGCGGACACGATCGTGCCGGCGAACACCACGACCGAGATCAGCACGACGGTGACGGGGCGCCGCAGCGCGAACAGCAGCGAGGGCAGATACGCGCGCTGCATGCGCGTGACGCGCTCGGCGGGATCCTGCGCCGCCGGATCCGAGGCAGAGGCAGTCGCTGCTGCCGTGCCGGTCTGATGCGAGTCCGCGACAGCCGGGCCCGACGCGTCCGCGTGCTCCACCAGGGTCGCCGCCCCGTGCTCGGCGTCCGCGGCGGCGTCCGCCACCGCAGCCTTCGCCGGACGACGCAGGAACCAGTACGCGAGCACGGGCACGATCGTCAGCGACACCAGCAGCGAGGCCAGCAGCGCGATCGTCACCGTCAGCGCGAACGGCCGGAACAGCTCCCCGGCCATGCCGCCGACGAGGGCGACCGGCAGGAACACCGCGACCGTCGTCAGCGTCGACGCCGTCACGGCTCCGGCCACCTGGCGCACCGCGGCGAGCACGTCCGCGGGCGTGAGCGGTGCGGATCCGCGTCGTCGCGCGATGTTCTCGATGACCACGATCGAGTCGTCGACCACCCGACCCACCGCGACCGTCAGCGCGGCGAGCGTGAACACGTTGAAGGAGAAGCCGCCGACGCGCAGCCCGATCACCGCGATGAGCAGCGACAACGGGATCGAGACGGCCGTGATCACCGTCGCCTTCGGAGAGAGCAGGAAGACCAGGATGATGAGCACCGCGAACACGAGGCCCAGGCCGCCCTCGACGGCCAGGTCGTGGGTCGACTTCTCGATCATCGTGGACTGGTCGAACAGCACGGAGCTCGCGGCGTTCGCACCGAGAGAGGGCAGGGTCTTCGCGACCGCGGCGGTCACCGCATGCGACACCTGCACGGCGTTCGCCTCGGGGGTCTTGGTGATCGTCAGGCTCAGCGCGGGACGGCCGTCCGAGCGCGAGATCGAGCTCTGCGGGACGGGAGCGAGCTCGACCGTCGCGACCTCGGACAGCGGCACGGGCCCCTGCATCGTCGGGATCGGCATCGCGGAGAGTCGCTCGATCGATGTGCCCTCCTGGCCCACCTCGATCGCCATCGCCCTGGTGCCGTCGCTGCTGGTTCCGGCCGGCACCACGACGCCGGCGGTGCGCAGGATCCCCGACACCGCGGCCGCATCGACCGATCTCGCCGAGAGCTTGGCCGGATCCAGGGTCACCAGCACGCGCTCGGAGACGCGTCCCGACACCTGCACGGCGCGCACACCTGGCACGTGCTCGATCGCGGGGACGAGGGTCTTGTCCACCCGGTCGGCCAGGGCCTCGACGTCGCCGTCTCCGGTGATCGCGAGGCTCTGCACCGGGATGTCGGCGGAGCTGCCCGCATACACCTCGGTGCGGATGCCGTCGGCGGCGGATCCGGCGGCCGTCGCGGCGGCCTTGAGGTCGGCGAGGATCTTGGTGTCGTCGCGGCCGAACGCCCAGGACACGGTCAGCTGGCCACTGCCGCTCGAGGTGCTCGTGCGCACCTCGTCCACCCCGGTCACGGAGCCCAGCGCGTCGGACAGCGGCTTCACCACGTCGTGGTCGAGGGTCTCGGCCGAGGCGCCGGGCTTGGTCACGAGGACGACCGCCGCGGGCTGCGACATCGACGGCAGCAGCTCCTGCTTCATGCTGCCGGTGGCCCAGAGCCCCGCCCCGACGATGAGGACGGTGAACAGGGCGACGACGGCGCGGTTGGCGAGGCTGAGTCGGGTCAGCAGGGTCACGGATCCTCCAGGGCGATCACGAGCGGGCGCAGGGCGCCCCGGCTGTCGCCACCTGCGACGAGCCGTATCTTCAGGAAACCGGTCGCGACCGGGTCGGCACATCCGCTTCGGGGAGGATCCCACCCGTCCGGGGGTCGTCCTCAAGTACCACATCCGGGTGCTTCGGCCGCGCGAGCAGACGACGTCGCCCCCTCCGGCACGGACGGCCGGAGGGGGCGACGGGGCGACGGAGACGCGCGGCGATCAGGCGTCGCGCGAGCGCAGCACCACCCAGGATCCGAGCAGCCCCGCGGCCACCCAGGCGCCGAGCGTGAGGAACGCCACACCCGCGGACATCGGCGCCGTGTCGCTGGGCAGGATCGCGTTCTGCGCGGCCGACAGCGGCAGGTAGTTCGCCGCGTCCAGCACCCACTTCCAGGACTCGCCCGCGAAGGCAAAGAAGTTCGACATGATCGGCAGCACGAACAGCAGCCCGACCGTGGCGGCGATCGCACCGGCGCCGGAGCGCAGCATGAAGCCGAACGAGACGCCGATCAGCGCGCACACCGCCATCGTCGCGGCGGCCGACAGCAGCGGCAGGAGCACCTTGTCGGGCGCGCCCCACTCGAGCGCCTCACCGTGCGCGCCGAGGATCGTCGAGACGATGACGGCGGCGATCACGAACATCACCAGGGAGGCGAGGAAGAGGAACACCGCGAGGACGGCGGCCTTCGCGACCAGCACCCGCCCGCGCAGCGGATCCGCGGTGAGGGTGGAGCGGATCATGCCCGTGGAGTACTCGCCGGTGACCGCGATCGCACCCAGGATCCCCGCGAGGAGAGCCGTGAACTGGATCGGCGAGACGACGGCCATGATGCCGTTGATGCCCTGGCGCACGGCGCCCGTCGACGTGAAGGCGAACGCGATCAGCACGGCGATGCCGATCGTGAGCGCGGCGGTGATCGCGATCGACCACCAGGTCGAGCGCAGCGTGCTCAGCTTGATCCACTCGCTGCGGAGGCTCCGGGGGAAGCTCAGGCGAAACCGGCCCGAGACGGCGGGGACAGCGGGAGCGACGGCGCTCATGCGACCACCTCCGGGATCGGGGCGCCGGCTTCCGACACGGCGCGGGTGCGGTATTCGACGGACTCGCCGGTGAGGGCGAGGTACGCGTCCTCCAGCGAACCGCTGGTGGGGGTGAGCTCGTGCAGCGGGATGCCGCGCTCTGCGGCGAGGTCGCCGATCCACCACGCCTCGGGGCCGGTGACGTCGATCACGTCGTGGCCCGAGGGGGTGATCAGGGCGCCGGCTGCGACGAGCAGGTCACCGAGCTCGGCGGCACGGGGGCTCCGCACCCGCACCTGGGCGGTGGTCCACTGCTGCACGAGCTGCGCCAGCGGCGCGTCCGCGAGCACTCGGCCGCGACCGAGCACGATCACGTGGTCGGCGGTCTGCGACATCTCGCTCATGAGGTGGCTGGAGAGCAGCACCGTGCGTCCCTCGGATGCGGCATGCCGCACGAACTCGCGCACCCAGCGCACGCCCTCGGGGTCGAGGCCGTTGACCGGCTCGTCGAGGATGAGCGTGTGCGGGTCGCCGAGCAGGGCCGCGGCGATGCCGAGGCGCTGCCCCATGCCGAGGGAGAACCCGCCCGCACGCTTGCGGGAGACGGATCCGATGCCCGTGATCTCGATCACCTCGTCGACGCGCTTCGACGGGAGTCCGTGCGTCGCGGCGAGCGCGCGCAGGTGGTTGCGGGCGGAGCGGCCCGTGTGCACGGCCTTGGCGTCCAGCAGCACGCCGACCTCGGTGAGGGGCGCGCGCAGACGGCGGTACTCCTGGCCGTTCACGGTGACGCGGCCCGCGCTCGGGCGGTCCAGGCCCACGATCATGCGCATCGTGGTCGACTTGCCGGCACCGTTCGGTCCGAGGAAGCCGGTGACCGACCCCGGCTGGACGGTGAACGACACGTTGTCGACCGCGGTCTTGGGTCCATATCTCTTGCTGAGGCCCTCTGCTGTGATCATGCCTTCGACGCTATGCGGCGACGGCACCTCCGCGCATCCCTCTGGAGGATGACTCCGGGAACCCCCGAGGATGACTCCGGATACCCCGAATGGCCAGGTGGCTCCCGGGATCCGGGGGCTGTCCCCTGTGTCGCGCTCGCTCGCGGGCCCGCGCACACCGACGTCCGCGCCCCCTCGCAGCGTCCGCGCCCCCTCGCACGGACGCGCACAGCAGGGGGCGTCGGTGCCAGGAGGGGGCGTCGACGCCCCGGGTCGGCCTGCTCCGTCCGCGGCTGCCCCGACCGCAGCCGCGCCGGTTACGGCTGCTCCATCCCCGGTTTGGGGCGCGGGTTGCCGGTTTGGGGCGCGGGAGCCCCGGATTTCACGGCGAGACGCGCCCCAAAACGAGAGAGCACGCCCCAAACCAACCATCAGTCCGGGACCGGATCCGGATCCTGGACCGGATCCTGCTCGCGCCGAGTCCACGACCGGCGACACCCGGCATCACGGAGGTGTGCCCCCGAGTCCTGGATCCGGATCCCCCGTTTTGGGGCGTGATCGGTCGGTTCGGGGCGCCGGAGCCCCGGAATCCATGTCGAGACGCGCCCCAAAACCGGAGAGCGCGCCCCAAACCAAGCATCAGACCGGGACCAGCCCGGAGCGAGACTCCCCCACCACCCCCGTTTTGGGGCGTGCTCCATCGGTTCGGGGCGCCTCAGGCCCTGAATCCGCGGCGAGACGCGCCCCAAAACGAGAGAGCACGCCCCAAACCAACCATCAGACCGGGACCAGTACGGAGCGAGACTCCCCCACCACCCCCGTTTTGGGGCGTGCTCCATCGGTTCGGGGCGCCTCAGACCCGGAATCCACGGCGAGACGCGCCCCAAAACGGGAGAGCACGCCCCAAAGACGGGGGATCACACCCGACCGGATCCCCGGGTCAGCTCGCGGCGAGGCGCTTCTTCTCGGCCGCGACGTCGTAGTCGGCGACGGGCCACTGCGGGTCGATGTCCTCGAGCGCGGCCAGCAGCAGCTCCTGCACCGCGAGACGGGCGTACCACTTGCGGTTCGCCGGGATCACGTACCAGGGGGCGTCGTCGGTCGAGGTGCGCTCGAAGACGGTGTCGTACGCCGCCATGTAGTCGTCCCAGAGCAGGCGCTCGTCGGTATCGCCGGGATTGAACTTCCAGTGCTTCTCCGGGCGCTCGAGCCGCTCCATCAGCCGCTGCTTCTGCTCGTCGCGGGAGATGTGCAGCATGACCTTGATGATGCGGGTGCCGGAGTCCGCCACGCGCTTCTCGAAGTTGACGATCGCCCGGTAGCGGCGCTCGATCTCCTCGGCCGGCGCGAGCGCGCGCACCCGCCCGATGAGCACGTCCTCGTAGTGCGAGCGGTCGAAAACGCCGATCTTGCCTTCCGCCGGCAGGCGCTTCTCGATGCGCCAGAGGAAGTCGTGCTGCAGCTCCTCGGCGGTCGGCGCCTTGAACGCGGCGAGCTCGATGCCCTGCGGATCCACGCCGCCGACGACGTGCCGGACGATGCCGCCCTTGCCCGCCGAGTCCATCGCCTGCAGCACGAGCAGCACGCTCGCCTGCGCCTCGCCCACCGCGGAGCGCGCGAAGAGCCGCTCCTGCAGGTCGCCGAGGGCGGCGAGCCCGGACGCCAGCGACTCGGCTCCGTCCGTCTTCTTCCCCTGGTATCCGGGCGTCGCTTCGGGATCGACTCCGCTCAGACCGGCGGAGGTGACGCGGAGGACTTCCGAAGCGGGGGCGGTCCACCCTGCGGAGTGCTGGCTCATGGCCCCATGATGCCCGAACCGGCCCCGCGGCGTGCGAAGCTCAGTCAAAACCGCTCTTAGCCTCGCGAAACAAATGGCGCAGAGCCCCGAATCGACTGAGTTTCGCACCCGCCGGCCTCGACACCCGGCGAACCCCACCAGCCCGGCAAGCGCGCCGGGCGTCAGCGCGCCAGCGGCACCTCGATCAGCTGCGGTCCCGCGACCTCCGCGGACAGCGCGCGCTCGAGCTCGTCGGGGGTCGCCGCCCGTGCATAGGCCCACCCGTACGCCGCAGCGAGTGGCGCCAGCGCGACGGACTGCGGCGTGTAGAAGGCACGGTCGAGGTCCTCCGTCACGGCGGTGCCGGCGACCTCGAGCCCGTCGAAGATCGTCCCTCCCCCGTCGTTGCCGACGACGACCTGGATCCGCGGAGCCGGTTCGTCCCCCGGCAGCAGCAGGGATCCGACATCGTGCAGGAGCGACAGGTCGCCGAGCAGCACCCGGGTCACCCCGATGCCCGCGAGGGCGAGGCCGACACCCGTCGCGATCGTGCCGTCGATGCCGGCGAGCCCGCGATTCGCGTGCACGCGCACGTCCTTGCCCTCCAGGATCTGGTCGGCCACCCGGACGATCCGCGAGGATCCGAACAGGAGAAGGTCCTCGGATCCGGTCGCCTCCCACACCGCCCGCACAAGCGCGGCGCGGTCCAGCAGGCGGTCGACACCAGCACCAGCACCAGCACCAGCACCGTCCGCCGGCGCCTCGGCCCGGGTCCACGCGGCCAGCCACGCCTCAGCGTCCGCAACGGAGTCCGGGTCGACCCCGGCGCTCGCGTCGACGTCGATCGCGCGCGCGTCGACCGCGGCGCCGGAGAGGTTCAGCCGCTCCCCGCCCCGGCGCACGGCGATCACCTCGAGGTCTGTCCGGCGCAGTAGGACCGCGACCTCACGACTGAGCGTCGGGTGCCCGAACACGATCACGCGCTCGATCCGGTCGGCGAGGGCGGGTTCGCGCAGCCGCTCACGATAGGCGGGGACGAGATGGGTGCCGAAGCGGGATCCGCTCACGACCTCGGCGACGAGCGGCCAGCCGCCGGCACGGGCGATCCGCTCGGCATCCGGACCGGCATCCGCCCCGGCGACGACGAGCGTCCGCGGACCCCCGGCGATCCGCAGCGGCTCCCCGGGTGCGAGCCGCAGAGGGGATCCGAGGGTGGCACGGAGCGGATCCGGCATCGGCCCGGACAGCGGCTCGCGCGTGGGCAGGTTCAGGTGCACCGGTCCGGCGACGCCGTCGAGCCCCTCGCCCGGCGCGCCGAGGGCCACGGCCACGGCAGCGGCGGCGAGCGCTTCGAAGTGCGCCGGCTCGACCTCCCCCGGCACAGGCGCGTCGATGCTCGAACGCGCCCAGGGCCGGTACATGCCGGGCTGGATCGTGGCCTGGTTCGCCCCGACGCCGCGCAGCTCGGGAGGCCGGTCTGCCGTCAGCAGGATCAGCGGCACCCCGGCGTGGAACGCCTCCATCGCGGCCGGCAGGTAGCCGGCGGCGGCGGTGCCGGAAGTGCAGACGAGTGCCGCCGGCACGCCGGTTCCGCGGCCGAGGCCCACGGCGGTGAAGCCGGCGACTCGTTCGTCGATCCGCACGTGCACGCGCACGGATCCGGATCGGGCGAGCGCGACCGCGGCGAGCGCGAGCGCCTGGGAGCGCGAACCGGGAGACAGCACGATGTCGCGGACGCCGTGCGCGATGAGACCGGTCAGCAGCCGCACAGCCGCCTCGGTCGCGGGAGACGGCAAAGGAGACGCGGGAGACCGCAAAGGAGACGGCGAAAGAGACGCCTCACGCCCTGTGGTCCCCGCCGCGGCGGGCGAGGGATCCGCGGAGGGCGGCGGTGTCACGGGCGCGGGCCGGGGGTGTCGGTGTCGCCGCGGTCGTCGAAACGGGACAGCTCCTCCTGGAGCTCCTGGATCAGCCGCTCCTGCTCGGCAGCGCTGATCCGGTCGGCGGGTCGCCCGGCCGGATCGACGTCGTCGAGCGGCAGGTAGCGCTCCTGATCCGCGGTGCGTCCGCGCCGCGTGCGCCCGATCGCGAACCACAGCAGGCCGCCGATCACGGGGAAGACGACCACGATCGCGATCCACACGCCCTTGGGCACGCCGCGGTGCCGGCTCGACGGCTGCACGATGCAGTCGACGATGCTGAACACCCAGAAGACCGCGGCCAGGAAGCCGCCGATCACAAGGAAACGTGCCACCCTTCCAGTGTAGGCATGCCCGCGGCTCCCGGATCCGCCCCGCGACAGCACTGCGGAACCCGAAGACCGAGCATCGGCATAGGGGCCTCACAGCGCGTGCCGAACGCGCCCTCCTAGACTGAACGCGTGAAACTTCCTCCCCTGCTCGTCTACTCGGTGCTGCGCCTGCTGGCGTTCCTCGTGCCGCTGGGGATCCTGTGGTTCTTCTTCCCCATCTTCCGGGAGTTCTGGTGGCTGGCGGCCCTGTTCGCCGCGCTCATCGGCATCAGCATCTCGCTGCTGTTCCTGCGCAGCCCGCTCTCCGACGCCTCACGTGCGATCTACGCCAAGCGCTCGTCGAAGGTCGCCTCCGCTCCCTCCGACGAGGACATCGAGGACGCCGAGGCTCCCGATTCCGACGGAACGGACCCGCGTGGATCCGCTGCGAACGGCACCACTGCGAACGACTCGGGCGACGCCGGATCCCGCCACGCGGCCTGACCGCCACGCCCCCTGACCGCCGGACCGCTGTCGTCCAGCGCACCCGTGCGTCTGCTCAGTCGCGTCAGTCGCGCGAGAACGTCAGGTGCACGACGCCGCTCTCGGCGACCTCGCTGGTGACCGTGTAGTCGCTCTCGAGCCCGCGCAGGTCCGCCCACAGGTTCTTGCCGCGCCCGAGCAGGATCGGCGTGATGCCGACGTGCAGGCGGTCGACGAGCCCCGCGGCCAGGAAAGAGCGCACGGTGTCGACGCCACCGCCGATGCGCACGTCGGCGCCGGCCGCCGCCGCGGTGGCGAGGGCGAGCGCCTCCTCCGGGGCCGCGTCGAGGAAGCGGAACTCCGTGCCGTTGTCGAACGAGATCGGTGTGCGGCCCGCGCTGTGCGTCAGCACGAACACCGGACAGTGGAACGGCGGCTCCTCGCCCCACCAGCCGCGCCAGTCCGCGTCGTCGGGGAAGTTGTGCAGCCCGAACATGCCCGCGCCCATGATCTCCGCGCCGATGTTCTCGAAGTAGGCGGCGCCGTAGCGATCATCGACACCGGTTGTTCCGCCGGACGGATCGCCCAGGACGCGCTCACGAAAGGTTCGCGTCGCGGTGTACGCGGCCACGAGACGGCCCCAGTCCTCCCCGAAGGGGTTCTCGGGGGTCTGGTCGGTCGTCGTGGCGTATCCGTCCAGGGAGATGTTGAGGTCGACGCGAACAGCCATGCGCGGTGTCCTTCCTGGTAGCGGGCGGGCTCAGCCGAGCGGGTTCGAGTCCTTGCCGTCGAGCCAGAGCGTATCGCTCGCATCGCGGTGCACGCCATCGGTGCCGACGTGCTTCGTGCTGATGGCCGGGCCCTTCGTGATCACATGCACGATCGCCATGCCGTGGCCGCGCCCGAGGTCGTACTCGGACTTCAGCCACTCGAGGATCGGCGTCGCCTTGGTGTCGGGGCCGAAGCCCTGCGCGGCGGCGAGGTCGACGATCTGGCGGGGCGTGAGGCCGGTCTTGGTCTCGACGGCGTCGAGGTATGCCTGGAAGGACATCGTTCTTCTCCTTTGAAGGTGCGGTCAGTCGACCACGGTCTGGATGATGACGGCGGAGGCGTGAATGCCGATCAGTCGCATTGTGCCGGATCCGACGTTCTCGAAGCGATGCGGCACGAAGGCGGGGCCGGTGATCGTGTCGCCCGCGGTCGCCGTGATGGTGCGGTCGCCGACGGTGAACGCGGCATCGCCCTCCAGCACGACCCAGGTCTCGGGATACGGGTGCCAGTGCAGCAGCGATCCCTGCCCCGGCTGATTGTCGACGTAGAAGTACGAGACGCCGGCGCCGTGCTCGGCGCCTTCGAAGCGTCGTCCGTTGCCGGTGCCGAGGCGGATCTCCTCTGGTGCGATGACGGCGATGTCGGGGGCGATGCTGCTCATGATCTGGTCCTCTCTGCGGGGTGCTCCCACTCTCGCGGGGGCGCGCTTCGCGCCGTAGAGTTTCGATGTGGATCGAAACATGGAGGGCGTGGAGTGGGAGCACCACCGTGTCGACTTCCGGCTCAGCCCCGGTGACATCCAGGCGGTGCGGTTCGGCATCTCGCCCGGGCACGAGCTCGCCCACGCGATCCGCGTGCTGCTGCGACCGGAGCAGTACCCGCTCGCCTGGGGGTGGCTGAAGGAGTTCCGCGGGCGGGTCCCCCGGGAGGCCTTCGGCGTGCTCGCGCAGGTGATCGGGGCAGACGGCTACATGCCGGACTTCCTCACCACGACCGCCCGTTGGGACCTCACCCCCGACGACGAGCTCGCGGCGATCCGCTCCGCTCCCCTCGGGGGCATGCGCGTCGACCTCGGGAAGATGGTCGTGCGCTCCTCCGGCCGGCGCCAGGAGGCGCTGCGCGGCATGCAGGACGACCCTGCGCGGGCGCGCGCCGTCATCGCCGATGCCTGGGCCGAGGTCTGGGAGAGCGCGATGGCCCCGGTCTGGCCGCAGCTCGAGCGGATACTGCGTGCGGACGTCGCGGTGCGCTCCCGCAGCGTCGCGACCGAGGGGCTCGCCGCGATGGCCTCCGGCATCCACCCCTGGGTGAGCTGGGGCGACGGATCCGTGCGGGTGCGACTGCGCCGGCACAGCGAGGACGTCGACTGCCGCGGCAGCGGGCTGGTGCTCGTCCCCTCCGTGATGTCGTCCTGGGGCTGCATGGTGATCACGGAGCCGCCCGCCCAGCCGACGCTGTACTACCCCGCGCGCGGGGTGACCGCCGGCTGGGCCAGGGACGCGGACGACCTCGTGCACGCGCTCGAGGCGCTGGTCGGCCCCGTCCGCGCCGGGATCCTGCTCGCCGCGCATGTGCCGCGCACGACCACCCGCGTGGCGGAGGAGGCGGGGATCGCCGCATCCACTGCCTCGCACCACCTCAGAGTGCTGCGCGATGCCGGCCTGCTCGTGAGCACGCGCGACGGGGCGCGGATGATGCACCTGCGCAGCCCGCTCGGCGAGGCGCTCGTCGGCGCCGCGCTCTGATCTTCAGGGGCGTCGGGCGCCCTTCGTCTCGCTGCGCTCGCTCAGGGACCGGTCCATGGAGCGGTCCCTGAGCGAGGAGCGCAGCGACGAGACGAAGGGCGCCCCGGTCCCTGAGCACGTCGAAGGGCGCTCAACGACCCCGGTCGAGCACGACGAGCTCCTGGGTCGCGCGGGTCATCGCGACGTAGCGGTCCACTGCGCCCTCGATCCCCTCGCCGAAGGACTCCGGATCCACGAGCACGACGAGGTCGAACTCGAGCCCCTTCGCGGTCATGGGCGTGCGGAACCGCACCCGTGCATCCGGGAAGGGCCGGTCGTCGCCGATCACGCAGGCGATGCCGTCGTCGTGCGCCGCGAGCCAGGCGGCGAGGATCCCGTCGCGGTCCGCGGGCGTCGCGTGGCGCACCGGGACCCCGCTCGCGCGCACCGAGACCGGGACGTTCGCGTCGGGCAGGGCGGCGCGGATCGCGGGCTCGGCCTCCGCCATGACCTCCTCTGGCGTGCGGTAGTTGATGCGCAGCGACGCCTGCGCGATGCGCCGCAGGCCCACCCGTTCCAGCCGCTCGGTCCACGACTCGCGGAAGCCGTGCCTGGCCTGCGCCCGGTCGCCGACGATCGTGAGGCTCTGCGACGGCACGCGTCGCAGCAGCATCGCCCACTCGGCATCGCTGAGCTCCTGGGCCTCGTCGACGATCACGTGCGCGAACGGCCCGGCGAGCGCATCGGAGTCGAGACGCGGCAGAGCGGCCTCGTCCTGCAGCATCGCGCGCACCCCCGCGCTCTCGTCGCCGAAGAAGAACCCGGTGATCGCGCTCTCCTTGTCGTCATCGGCCGCGAGCAGCTCGTCCAGCACCCGCTCGCGCTGCTCTCGCTCCTCGGCGGACACGGCCTCCTGCCGCCGTCGCTGCCGCGCCCCCTCCGGATCCCCGGTGAGCGCACGGGCCGCGTCGAGCAGCGGCAGATCCTGGCGCGTCCACGCCCTCGCGTCCTCCCGCCGCAGCACCGCGCGCTCGTCGTCCGCGAGCCACGGCGCGCAGATCCGCAGGTACGCCGGTGTCGCCCAGAGATCGGCGACGACCCCGGCCGGATCCAGCACCGGCCAAGCCGCCACGAATGCGCGCTGCAGCGCGTCGCTCTGCCGCAGGGCGCGATCGAGCTGCCGCGGCGGCACGTCCTCGTCGGCGTTGTCCTCCACGAGAGCGCCGATCAGCGCCTCCCAGACGACGTCCCTCGCGTCATTGTGCGGCGTGCCGGGCTCCGGCGCGTCGAACGCCTCTGTCCATGCCGCCGGCTCCACGATCACGTCGCGCCACGGCGTCTCCACGGCGAGCCGGGCGCTCGGCGCGTGCTCGTGATAGCGGACCGCGGAGGCCACGGCGTCGAGCAGGCGAGCGTTCGACTTCAGGATCCTCGCGAGCGGATCCCGCTCTTCCGGCATGCGGTCGCCGTCCCTCCCCTCCCGGACCAGGTCCGACAGCGTGCACACGCGGACGCTGTCCTCGCCGAGACCCGGCAGCACATCCTCGATGTAGGCGAGGTAGGGCTGGTGCGGACCGATGAACAGGATCCCGCCGTGGCCGAGCCGCTGCTCGGCGTGCATCAGGTAGGCGGCCCGGTGCAGTGCGACGACCGTCTTGCCCGTGCCGGGTCCGCCGTCCACGACGAGAGGGGCGCGGGACGAGGCGCGGATGATCGCGTCCTGGTCCGCCTGGATCGTGCTGAGGACGTCGCGCATCCGCGGTGAGCGCGAGGCGCCGAGACTG
This sequence comes from Microbacterium sp. MYb64, assembly GCF_002979495.1. Classification (NCBI taxonomy): domain Bacteria; kingdom Bacillati; phylum Actinomycetota; class Actinomycetes; order Micrococcales; family Microbacteriaceae; genus Microbacterium; species Microbacterium sp. MYb64. Next base: position 123,646 of record NZ_PCOW01000010.1, read on the forward strand.
GCGATGAAGGCGGACTGGTCGTCGAGCGCGGCCGCACCCTCGAGCCCCTCGGGATCGAACACCTCGTCCCAGTAGTCGGTGATGCGACGCGAGGCCCAGCGGTACCGGCGGCGGCTGATCAGGCCCTCCGGATCCGCGTGCGTCGCGGCGAAGAACGGCTCGGCCGCCGGCGCGCGCCAGTCCACGAGCAGCCGTCGCCCGTCGGCGTCGGACAGCCCGATGCGCCCGATGTAGACGGATTCGGACCCGGCCGCGCCGGCGACGACCATGCGCCCGAGGCACAGGTCGACGCCGAACCGGCCCAGCAGCTGCAGGCGCGAGCTCGAGCGATGGATCTCGAGGTCGCGCTCGAGCGCCTCCTGCCCGGCACGCGCCGGGGCGGCGCGGAGTCGGACGAGGCGCTCCTGGAGAGCCGCGATCTCCTCGGCGAGGCGGTCGCGGATCGCGGCGAGGTGGGCGTCGTCGGCGGCGATGAGGGCCGGATCCGCCTTGCGGGAGAGCGCAGTCGGCAGGGCGAAGACCGACGGAGACCACGAAGGAGTCTGCGGGTCGGCGACGAGGGCGGTGACAGGGGTGGATTCAGGGCGCACGGATCCTCCGATTCCTGGGCGAAACCACACAGTCTGCCCCCGCAGGGGGGCCTTGCCGCAAGCCCCACCCCCGCCGTTAGAATGGAAGTGCAGGGAGTGGTCCGCACGGATCCGCTCCCTTTTCCATTCCCTGTCGCTCGGGTCGTACTTTCGGCGCGAGAACGGCGGCCGGAGGAGCAGAAGTCGCGACCTGAGCGCCGAACGAGCACCGGGCGCATCCATCTCGCGGACACGCCGCACGGCTAGCATCGAAGGTGCTCTGCGCCGCCTCGGCGGTCGCGCACCCGCCCCGGAAGGATCCTCATGTCCCACGCCGCTTCCGCCCGTACGCACGTCGAGGATCTGGCGGACTACGTCGCCGCCTCCCCGTCCAGCTACCACGCGGCGGAGGAGGTCGCCCGGCGCCTCGAGGATCAGGGCTTCACCCGCCTCGACGAGACCGAGGCCTGGCCGGCGCAGGCCGGCGGCCGGTTCGTGATCGTGCGCGACGGCGCGGCCATCGCCTGGGTCGTGCCGGCGGGGGCGACGGCGACCACGCCCTCGCACGTGTTCGGCGCGCACACCGACTCCCCCGGTTTCAAGCTCAAGCCGCGTCCGACCACCGGCGCCAAGGGATGGCTCCAGGCGGCTGTCGAGGTGTACGGCGGCCCGCTGCTGAACTCGTGGCTCGACCGCGAGCTGCGCCTGGCCGGACGGCTCGCCCTCGCCGACGGCCGGGTCGTGCTCGCCTCGACCGGGCCGCTGCTGCGGCTGCCGCAGCTCGCGATCCACCTGGACCGGGGCGTGAACAACGGTCTCGCGCTCGACAAGCAGAACGAGACTCAGCCGGTGTGGGGCCTGGGCGATCCGGAGGAGGCCGATCTGCTCGCCGAGCTGGCCGGCGCGGCAGGGGTCGATCCGCTCGAGATCCGCGGCTTCGACGCCGTGGTCGCCGACAGCGCCCGCGGCGCGGTGTTCGGCAAGGACGACGCGTTCTTCGCGAGCGGACGCCTGGACGACCTCGCCTCCGTGCACGCCGGCGTGGTCGCGCTCGGCGAGATCGCGGCCCACGGCGACCCGCACGCGATCGCCGTGCTCGCCGCGTTCGACCACGAGGAGCTCGGATCCGGTTCCCGCTCTGGCGCCGCCGGCCCGATCCTCGAGGACGTTCTGGAGCGCATCTATGCGGGCCTCGGCGCCGACGCCGTCGACGTGCACCGCGCGTACGCGTCGTCGTGGTGCCTGTCCAGCGACGTCGGCCACTCGGTGCACCCCAACTACGCCGGCAAGCACGACCCGGTCGTGCAGCCGGTCCTCGGATCCGGTCCGATCCTGAAGATCAACGCGAACCAGCGCTACGCCACGGATGCCGTCGGCGCGGCCGCCTGGCACCGCTGGTGCGACGCCGCCGGCGTCGTGACCCAGGAGTTCGTCTCGAACAACGACGTGCCCTGCGGATCCACGATCGGCCCGATCACGGCGACCCGCCTCGGGATCCGCACGGTCGACGTCGGGATCCCGATCCTCTCGATGCACTCCGCGCGCGAGCTCGCCGGCGTGAGCGACCTGCACGATCTCGCCGCCGTCGCGAAGGCGTTCTTCGCGGGCTGAGGCGTACCGCGCCCTTCGTCTCGTCGCTGCGCTCCTCGCTCAGGGACCGATCCGCCAACCGGTCCCTGAGCGAGCGCAGCGAGACGAAGGGTGCTCAACGACCCCTCACTCCGGTCTCTGAGCGAGCGCAGCGAGACGAAGGGCGCTCACTCAACGACCCCTCACTCCGGTCCCTGAGCGAGCGCAGCGAGACGAAGGGCGCTCACTCAACGACCCCGCACCGGTCCCTGAGCGAGCGCAGCGAGACGAAGGGTCAGCGCATCGTGTCCAGGATCCCGACGAGGTTCTCGAACGTCGTCAGCGGGTTGAGGATCGCGAACCGCGTGTTCGTCCGGCCCGCGTGCGAGCTCGGCACGACGAGCGCATGCTGCGTCTGCAGCAGCTCGTCGGACCAGCGGTCGTAGTCGGCGCGCTCCCAGCCCTCGCGCTCGAACACGACGACCGACAGCTGCGGGTCGCGAACCAGGCGCAGCTCGGGGCGGGACGCGATCTCTTCGGCGATCCGGCGCGTGAGCGACAGCGTCGCCGAGACCGCGGTGCGGTAGGCGTCCACGCCGTAGGTCGCGAGGGAGAACCACAGCGGCAGGCCGCGCGGACGACGGGTCAGCTGGATCGAGTAGTCCGAGGGGCTGAACTCGTCGGTGTCCGTGAGGGTGTCCAGGTATTCCGCGTGCTGGGTGTGCGCGCGACGGCCGTCCTCGGGGTCGCGGTACAGCAGCGCGCAGCAGTCGAACGGCGCGTACAGCCACTTGTGCGGATCCACGATGAGCGAGTCCGAGCGCTCCACGCCCGCGAACCACGCCCGCGCCTCGGGTGCGAGCATCGCGGTGAGCCCGTAGGCGCCGTCGATGTGCAGCCAGAAGTCGAACTCGTCCTTGAGCGCCGCGATCCCGGCGATGTCGTCGACGATGCCGAAGTTCGTGGATCCGGCCGTCGCGACAACTGCGAACGCGGCCTCGCCGTGCTCCTCGAGCGCCTCGCGCACGGCGTCGGCGCGCAGCTTTCCGTCGGGCCCCGCGGGGACGGCGACGACATCGACGTCCATGATCTTCGCGGCGGACTTATTCGAGGAGTGCGCCTCGATGCTGCACACGAGCTTCCACCGCGCGGGCAGCGGACGGCCGGCCTCGGTCAGGCGGCGCGCGGCGCGGTCCCGTGCTGCGGCGAGCGCCGACAGGTTGCCGATCGTGCCGCCCTGCACGAACACACCGCCGGCGGTCTCGGGCAGACCGAACTCGGCCGCGAGGAACGCGAGCACCTCGTTCTCGGCGTGCACGGCGCCGGCGCCCTCGAGCCAGCTGCCGCCGTAGAGCCCTGACGCGGAGACGACGAGGTCGAACGCGATCGAAGCGACGGTCGGCGCGGTCGGGATGAACGACAGGTACGCCGGGTGGCTCGTGGTGAGGCTCGCCGGGGCGAGGATGTGCTCGAAGACGCTCAGCGCGCGCTGGGCGCCGAGCCCCTGGTCCGTGATGGTCGTGCCGACCAGGCGGCGCAGCTCGGCTTCGGGCTGGGGCTTGTCCAGCGGCACATCCGTGGCGAGCATCCGGCGGCGGGAGTAGTCGAGCACGGCATCGACGATCGCGGCGGATTCGGGCGAGGCGGCATGCATGCGCGCGGCGTCCATGGAGGATCCTTCCGACCCGGAAGCCGACGGGCGCCCGGCGACGAGCAGAGTGCCGCGCCGGATCAACGGGTCGGCGATATCGTACCGCGTCGCCGCGGGCCGGCCACAGGACCCGATGCGCCCGCACGCCTGCCGACCGGGACTCGCGCCGCGCGGTCCGTGCGCATCGAATTCCGGCCGGACCGCCCACAGGATCGCGACCCCTGCCAGGATGAAGCCATGTCCGCCGATTCCCAGCCCGGATCCGCCGCCCTCATCGAGCGACGCGGCATCGAGATCGTCCCAGAGTCCGAGCGCACCGCGCGTCCCCGCGACCTGTTCTGGCCGTGGTTCGCGGCGAACGTCTCGGTGTTCGGCATGTCCTACGGATCCTTCCTGCTCGGGTTCGGGATCTCGCTCTGGCAGGCGACGGTCGTGGCGATCATCGGCATCGTGGTGTCGTTCGCACTGTGCGGGCTCATCGCGATCGCCGGCAAGCGCGGATCCGCACCGACCATGGTGCTGTCCCGCGCCGCGTTCGGCGTGCAGGGCCAGAAGATCCCCGGCATCGTCTCGTGGCTGACCTCGATCGGGTGGGAGACCTCGCTCACGATCACGGCCGTGCTCGCGACCACGACCGTGCTGCATGCGCTCGGCTGGGTCGGCGCCGACGGCGACGTCGCGGTGCACCTCATCGCGACCGTGCTGGTCGCGGCGCTCATCGTGGGCGCCTCGGTGCTCGGCTACCACACGATCATGAAGCTGCAGTCGGTGCTGACCTGGCTGACCGGGGCGTTCACGATCCTGTTCCTCATCCTCACGGTGAACAGCATCGACTGGACCAAGGCGTTCGCGCACCCCGACGGCACGCTCGCGCAGACGATCGGCGCGCTGGTCATGGTGATGACGGGCTTCGGCCTCGGCTGGATCAACATCGCGGCCGACTGGTCGCGCTATCAGAAGCGCACCGCCTCCGACTCCCAGATCGTCGCCTGGAACACGATCGGCGGATCCGTCGCTCCCATCGTGCTGGTCTTCTTCGGTCTGCTGCTGGCGGGGTCGAACGACAAGCTCAGCGCCGCGGTCGCGGCCGACCCGATCGGCGCGCTCGCGACCCTGCTGCCGACGTGGGCGCTGTTCCCGTTCCTCATCGTCGCGATCCTCACCCTCGTCTCCGGCGCGGTGCTCGGCATCTACTCCTCGGGCCTCACCCTGCTGAGCCTGGGCATCCGGATCCCCCGTCCTGCGGCCGCGGCCGTCGACGGCGTGATCCTCACGATCGGCACGATCGTGGTCGTGTTCTTCGCGCAGAACTTCATCGGACCGTTCCAGTCGTTCCTCATCACGCTCGGCGTTCCGATGGCGGCCTGGGCCGGGATCCTGATCGCCGACATCCTGCGCCGCAAGAAGGACTACGACGACGAGGCGCTCTTCGACGCGCGCGGGCGGTACGGAGCCTGGGACGGCGTCGCCATCGGCACGCTCGTCGTGGCCTCGGTCATCGGCTGGGGCTTCGTGATCAACAACTTCGCCGAGGCCGCGCCGTGGAACAACTGGCAGGGCTACTTCCTCGGCGTGATCGGTGGCAAGGACGGCGAGTGGGCCTACGCCAACCTCGGCGTCTTCTTCGCACTCGTGCTGGGCTTCGTGGTGACCTGGTTCGCGCGCGCCGGGAGGATCCGCCGCCAGGAGCAGGCATGACGGGGACGCCGCCCGTGCAGCCGGCCGCGGAGGCTCCGACGCCGCTCGCGCCGACTGCTGCGGCCTGGCTCGTCGTGATCGATCCGCAGAACATCTTCGCCGCTCCGGATTCGGCGTGGGGATCCCCGATGTTCCCGGATGCGTTCGTCAACATCCGCCGCCTCGCCGAGGCCGCGGCGGGCAGGGTGCTCGTGACCCGCTGGCTGCCGACCGCGGATCGGCGCACGGCGTGGGGCGACTACTTCGCGGCCTGGCCCTTCGCGGACAAGCCTGCCGACGACCCGCTCTACGATCTCGTCCCCGAGGCGCGGGACCTCTCCCCGCATCCGACGCTCGACCTGCCCACGTTCGGCAAATGGGGCGCGATCGAACGGTTCCTGAGGCTCTCGAAGGGCGTGGGGTCCGCTCCCGTCGTGCTCGCCGGCGTCTCGACGGACTGCTGCGTGATCTCGACCGCGCTGGCCGCCGCCGATGCGGGTGCGCGCGTCAAGATCGCCGCCGATGCGTGCGCAGGTTCGGATCCGGCCAATCACGCCGCCGCGATCCAGGTGATGTCCCTCTACCCGCCGCAGCTCACGATCGCCGACACGGTCGCGGCGCTCCCCCTCCTCCGGCACCCCGCTCCCGAACCACCCCTCCCTCTCTGACCGCGAGACTCCATCTGGGCGACGAGACTGCAGCTCAGCAGCGCTGTTTCGTCGCCCAGATGGAGTCTCGCGGGTAGGGGAAGCGCGCAGCGGGGCGGGGGCGATCAGCCCAGGAGCGCCGCGATGGTGCGCCGGGCGAGGGCGGCGCGGTCTTCGGGCGCCCACTTCACGAGGGAGTGCGCGTTCATCCCGTCCACGGTCGCGAGCAGCAGCCACGCCACGCCCTCGGCGCGCTCGGCGGAGATCTCCTCCGCCGCGACGCCGTCTGCAACGATCCGTTCCAGGTCCTGCTGCCAGAGGTCCATCTCGAGCCTCACCCGTGCGGCGAGCTCCTCGTTGCGCGCGCCCGCCGCCCAGGCCTGCACCCAGACCAGGGTCACGTCGTCGCGGTCGCCGTCGAGCAGGGTTTCCACGACGCAGGAGATCCGCGCACGAAGGCCCGTGCCGGCGCGCCCGACGGCGACGACCTCCTCGCGCTCGGCCCCGACGATCGCGCCGAACACCTCGGCGACGAACGCGTCCATGCTCGGCCGATAGTGGGCGACCAGCGCCGGCGTCACGCCCGCGGCGGCGGCCACCGTGCGCACGGTGAGCCCGGCGATGCCGCTCTGCCGCGCGAGATCGACCGCCGCGTCGAGGATCGCCCTCTCCCGCTGCTCCGGCGGCATCCGCTTCGGCCGGGGGGTTGACGAGGTGCTCATGGGGCTATACATTATCGCTAGTTGGCCGCTTGTTCAATAAGCGTGACGAACCCGATCCGAGGAGCACCGATGCCCTGGCTGATGCCCAGCGAGACCGCCCGACACGACCGCGTGTGGATGGCCTTCCCCGCCGAGGGCGAGACCCTCGGCGACACCGACGCGCTCCGCGAGGAGGGCTACGCCACGTGGACCGCCGTGGCGCACGCCGCCTCCGAGTTCACGCCCGTGACGATCCTCGTGGATCCGAGCGAGCTCACCCGAGCCCGGCGCATGCTGTCGTCCGACGTGACGATCCTCGAGGCTCCGGTCGACGAGTTCTGGATGCGCGACGCCGGTCCCACGTTCGTCGTCGACCCCGAGCGCCCGGGCGCCCTCGGCGCCGTGGACTGGGTGTTCAACGGCTGGGGAGCCCCGGCCTGGGCTCGCTGGCACGACGCCGCGCAGCACGCGCGCATCATCGCGGCCGAGGCGGGCGCCGAGCTCATCAGCTCCGCCCTCGTGAACGAGGGCGGAGGCATCCACGTCGACGGCGAGGGCACCGTCCTGCTCACCGAGACCGTGCAGCTCGACCCGCGACGCAACCCGTACCTCGACAAGCAGCGCGTCGAGGCCGAGATGCTCCGTACGATCGGCGCGACCAAGGCCGTGTGGCTCCCCCGCGGCCTCACCCGCGACTACGACGACTTCGGCACCAACGGCCACGTCGACATCGTCGCGGCGATCTCCTCCCCGGGGCGGATCCTCCTGCACGCGCAGCAGGATCCGGGGCATCCCGACTTCGAGGTGTCCGCCGCTCTGCGCGCGCACCTGGCCACGCAGACGGATGCCGCGGGCCGCGCTTTCGAGATCGTCGAACTGCCGGCTCCGTCGACGCTGCGCGACGAGGAGGGCTTCGTGGACTGGAGCTACGTCAACCACCTCGTCACGAACGACGGCGTCATCGCCTGCGGCTTCGGCGACGACGTCGCCGACACGCGCGCCAGGGACATCCTTTCCGAGGCGTACCCCGGCCGCCGCGTCGTGACCGTCGACGCCCGTCCGCTCTTCGACCGCGGCGGCGGCGTCCACTGCATCACCCAGCAGCAGCCCTCTCTCGGCCGCTGAGATCTCGCGGCGCCCGCTGACATCCATCGGGCGCCGCGGATCTTCCTAACCGCCAGCCCCCGTCACCGCACCTCCGCGGCGACCGAGCCCTCCGAAGGACAGCCCATGTTCGACGTCGTCGAGACCCCCATCGCACGCCTGCGCGAAGCCCTGGAGAGCGGCGAGACCACGGCCGTCGAACTGGTCGACGCCTACGTCGCCCGTATCGACGCCTACGACGGCGCCGGCACGGAGACCGCGCTGAACGCCGTCGTAGTGCGCAACCCCGAGGCGCGCGCCGAGGCCGAGGCGTCCGACGCACGACGCGCCCGCGGCGAGGTCCTCGGCCCGCTCGACGGCATCCCGTACACCGCGAAGGACAGCTACCTCGTGCGGGGGCTCACGGCGGCGGCGGGCTCCCCGGCGTTCGCCGAGCTCGTCGCACAGCGCGACGCGTTCACGATCGAGCGCCTCCGCGCAGGCGGTGCGATCTGCCTCGGCCTCACCAACATGCCGCCGATGGCCAACGGCGGCATGCAGCGCGGCGTCTACGGTCGCGCCGAGAGCCCCTACAACGCCGCCTTCCTCACCGCGCCGTTCGCATCCGGATCCTCGAACGGATCCGGAACCGCCACCGCGGCGAGCTTCGCCGCGTTCGGCCTGGGCGAGGAGACGTGGTCGAGCGGGCGCGGCCCCGCGACCAACAACGCGCTGTGCGCGTACACCCCGTCGCGCGGCGTGATCTCGGTGCGCGGCAATTGGCCCCTCGTGCCGACCATGGACGTCGTCGTCCCGCACACGCGCACGATGTCCGATCTGCTCGAGATCCTCGACGTCATCGTCGCGGACGACCCCGAGACCCGGGGCGACTTCTGGCGCGCCCAGCCGTGGATCGCGCTCCCCGCCTCTTCGGCCGTGCGCCCCGGCGCGTATCCGGCGCTCGCCGATGACGCTGCCGCGGAGCTGGCCGGGAAGCGCATCGGGATCCCCCGCATGTACATCAACGCGGACCCCGAGGCGGGTACGGCGGACCACCCCGGGATCGGCGGGCCGACCGGGCAGCGCATCGACACCCGCGCATCGGTCGTCGCGCGCTGGGAGCGGGCCAGGGCGGATCTGGAGCGCGCCGGCGCCGTGGTCGTCGAGGTCGACTTCCCGATCGTGACCAACTACGAGGGTGACCGCCCCGGCGCCCCCACCATCGCCACGCGCGGACTCGTCACGCCGGAGTACCTGCACCGGGAGATCGTCGACCTGTCGGCATGGGGCTGGAACGACTTCCTGGACGCGAACGGGGATCCGCAGCTGCGCAGACTCGCCGACGTCGACGGCGCGACGATCTTCCCGCACCCGGCGGGCGCGCTGCCCGACCGCTACACGGGGTTCGACGACGACATCGCGGAGTATCCGGACTGGGTGCGCGAGAACCCCGACGCGACGATCACATCGATCCCCGAGCTCGAACAGGGCCTGGCCGGCCTCGAGGAGACGCGCCGGATCGACCTCGAGCAGTGGATGGACGAGCTGGGCCTCGACGCCGTCGCCTTCCCCGCGGTCGCCGACGTCGGCCCTGCCGACATGGACGTGAACCCCGCCTCCGCGGACCTCGGCTGGCGCAACGGCACCTGGATCGCGAACGGCAACCTGCCGATGCGCCACCTCGGCATCCCGAGCGTGACGGTGCCGATGGGCCTCATGTCCGACATCGGGATGCCGATCGGGCTCACCTTCATCGGCCGCGCCTATGACGACACAGCGCTGCTGCGCCTCGGCGCCGGCTTCGAGGCGATCGGCGCCGACGGGGACCGCCGCACGGCGCCGCCGCGCACGCCCCGGCTCTGACCCCGTTAGGCACCGGGGACGGATGGATTCCACCTCCTGCCCCACCCTCGCGATCGAGACGGTGCGCTGGTGCCCTGAAGTGTGTCGGCACATTTCACGGCCGTTGGCGCCCGCGACACGCCCGGACGTAGCCTGATCGGACCGATCCTGTGAGGAGACCATCGTGACCACGCCCCGCACCCACCTTTCGCCCCTTCCGGTGCGTGAGGCTGCGGCGTGCATGTGCGATCACGGAGACGTCTGCTCCTCCTTCGCCCCGGGGCACGCGCTGCACCTGATCCAGGCGCGTCTCGCCTCGGCGACGACGGCCGGCTGGACCGACGCTCTCGTCTCGGACGTCGACCGCGCGGCGGGCATCGTGCAGGTCACCACGCTGGACGGCGAGGCGCTGTCGCTGTGGAACGCCGGCGGTGCCGCGCTCGAGGTCGAGCCGGGTCAGCCCGTGGCCGTGCACACCCGCTGGGATGTGCTCGCGATCGGCGCGTTGCGCTACAACGTCGCCCGCGCCTGACCTGCGGAAGGCGCCCTCCGCCTCCGCGACGGGAGACGAAGGGCGCTCCTGGTTACGCGCCGAGCTCGCGGAGGAAGCCCTGCACATGCTGCTGCAGGCGCAGGATCCGCTGCGCACGCGCCGCCTCGCGATCGAAGCCCTCGTACGCGAGCGCCGGCAGGCGACGCACGTTCGCCGAGCAGCCGAAGTTCGCGCAGATCAGCACGCCGAGCGTGTTCCCGTTGCGGCCTGCGGGCCCGGCCTTGCGCGCGGCGAAGAACTGCACGTCGTTGCGCAGGGTGATGTCCTCGCACCACGAGCACTGGGCGCGTGCGAGGGTGCGCTGCTCGGCCTGCTGCAGCATCACCGCGACCGGCGAGTCTTCGTCGCGCTGCGCGACGATGTACGCCCGGCGAGGCATCTTCGGGTCGGACCAGCCCAGGAAGTCGAGCAGGGAGAAATCGATCTGGGCGAATTCGGGCGGCAGGGCGGCGGAGGAGACCTCCTTGCGGGAGGCGTTGCGGAAGGAAGCGCGGATGGCGCGCTCATCGATGGGAAGCATGTCGTGCTCTCTGTGCGGTGTCTGACCGCCTGCCGAATGCAGGCGGGAGGAGACGGCTGGCGAAACGCAGCCGGAAGATGACCCGCGGAAGACTCACGCGGGCGCGACGATCGTGCCGGCGGGAGAACCCACCGGCAGGGGCGTCAGCCTCTGTCACCGGCGTGGAAAGCGCCAGTGACCTCCTTCGGCACCGAACGGGTGCCCCGAACAACGAGCATTCTTCGATCCTAAGCCACCAGGGTGGAGGCGGCGCAGCAGCTGTGCGTCGCTCAGGCAGCCATCATCGATGCGCGCATCGCCATGCAGGCGTCCATGCACGCCTTGCACGCAGCCGCGCACATCCGGCATACCTCGCTGTGCGCCTCGTGCTTCATGCACATGTCCATGCAGAGCTGGCACATCGCCATGCACGCGTCGAGCATCGACATCATCACCGCAGGCGTCATCCCCTGCGGGCGCATCATCGCGCGCATCATGGTGTTGCACATGTCCGCGCAGTTCATGCAGGCCGGCGAGCAGTCCATCATCTGGGTAGCACACACGGTGCAGGCCTGCTCGCAGGCCGAGCACGCGTCCATGCACGCCTGCATGAGCGCCATGTCCATCGCCTCCATGCCGGGCATCATGTCCATGCTCTTCATCGAGTCCATCATCATCGAGTCCATCTCGCGCTCCTTCGTCCACCGGGGAAGGCGGGCGAACGGCCCGTCTGAGGCCCAGATTAGCCCCGCGTCGCCGCCGCGTCGATGCCCAAACTCGCGACCTGCGGTCCCCCTGGGCGCACGACGTCCGCTCGCGCGGCGGGCGCGGGCACGCGAATCCCGCCGCGCAGCGGCGGAGGTCGCGGGGCCGCGCACGCACGAAAAAAGGCCGCCCCGGAGGGCGGCCTTGAATCTGAATGCTTCGCATAATGCAGAAAGGCCACCCTGCGTTGGGTGGCCTTTCTGTTAAAGGAAGTCCGGCGGTGTCCTACTCTCCCACAGGGTCCC